>CAYNUX010000723.1:0-1772 GCA_964400115.1 uncultured Cytophagia bacterium | reverse complement strand
TCTGTTACCTATTGGGGATAATTTTACCATGGGTATCGATGATGCCGTCAAAGCTACCGAATTTTTAAAGCCAAAAATGGTTGTTCCCATGCATTATAAAACCTTTAAAGTTATTGATACTGATCCGCAAGTATTTCTTGATAAAGCCAATGAAAAGGGATTCGACGTAACTATTCTGGATGTTGGCAAATCCCTGGAATATTAGTTTTGCTCTGCAGATCTCCTCTTCAATGGCGGGGGATCTGCTTTTTTCTTGCTAAAGATAAATTAAATCAATAATTTTAAGTTTATAGTCGAATTAACTTGGAAACCTACAAGTGTAAGCGGGATAAACGGTTTTGATAAAAATCTATATTGTTTTTTTGTTGAGTGCAATAACTGTTTCTGCACAGTGGGATACCGAAATAATGCCCCTTTCCGAGATCCGGCCAGGGATGACCGGAGAGGGAAAAACAGTCTATTATGGACACGAAATTGAAGAATTTGGCATCAAAGTTTTGGAGATCATGGAAAATCTTTATCCGAAATTCGATGTCATTTTGGTACGTCTTACAGGAGAAAATGCAGAGAGATATGGTATCGTCAGTGGTATGAGCGGGAGCCCGGTATATATCGAGGGCAAATTGATCGGCGCTCTGGCTATGCGGTTTGGTCAGTTTATGAAAGAACCCATTGGTGCGGTTATGCCGATCGAGCATATGCTGAAAACTGTAGAATTTGAAAAATCCCGGCCCGAGGCGTATTCAACTCTTATGAATAACACGCCCTATCTTGATGCGACGTTTGCAGGCGAAACAAAGAATCTCTGGCACAAAGTCTTGAAATCCTTTACCCACTCAGCACCAATGACAACCGGTTTGCAGACAATACATACACCGTTGGTTTTTTCCGGTTTTCAAGCGGAAACTTTGGCCCCCTTTAAGGAGCTATTTCAGGATTTGGGCTTTGTCGTCATGGCAGGCGGCTCTTCACGTCAGGCTGAATCTTTGCCTGCCTTTAAACCGGGATCCGCGATATCCATCTTGTTTGTAGGGGGAGATGTCGGTATCGATGCAACGGGGACGGTTACTGATGTTGATGGTGATCGCTTGCTGGCATTTGGCCATCAAATTTTCAACTTGGGTCCCATTGATATTCCTCTGGCGCATGCAAAAATTCTTGCAACATTACCCAGTTTGATAGGCTCCAACAAGATGGCGATTAGCACGCAGCCGGCAGGCTCTTTCCGTCAGGACCGTCTGTCGGGGGCGCTTGGAAATACCCGTTATAAAGCACGGACAATACCCGTAAAACTCGATATGACTTTGGGACATTTTGGGCAGGAATCGTTCCGGTTCGATATGGCCCATGATAAATCTATTAATAACTTGTCTCCCTTTTTCTGTCGAATTGCCCTGTTCCAGGCAATAGTTGCATCGCGCTTGTCCAGTCAGAGAGTTTCTACAGAATTGACCGGGATTGTCAATTTTTCGAATGGACAATCTTTGGAATTTAAGGATTTCTTTTCAACAACCCGTGATCTTGGTGTTGTCGAGACAGGAAGTGATGTGGCCATGGTCAGTGATTTAACCGCTTCCCTCATGGGAACACTGATTGTCAATGATTTTGAATCACCAGACATAACAGATGTGAATTTGGATATTAAAACCCGACCTGGTGAACGTGTTCTTAAAATCAGATCCATACGCCAGGACAAAGCTACCGTTGACCCTGGTGATTCATTATTGCTTAAAATCGATCTGTTGAGTACAACCGGGGCAAGGCAAGAGGTC
>CAYNUX010000722.1:0-1786 GCA_964400115.1 uncultured Cytophagia bacterium | reverse complement strand
CATTGTCAGGTGCGACCGGTTTGGCCATTTTTCGAGCGTTTGAGGTCTGCTTCCGACTCTGACATTTGTTCGATGATCGATTCGCTGATCTGCTGTTTATCTTTTTCATTCATGATTTTCTCCTTTAAACAGCATTTTCCAAAATGAGCGTTTGATCATTATGCTCGATAGAGGTTACAAACCGGACATGAGGGCATTTTTCTCTGGCCATCTCGTAGGAAAACGCAGAGTCTGCAATAAATACCAGATGGTTGTTCTTGTCGACATACAGATTATTCGAGTACAAGGTCTTGAGCGGTTCGATATCTTTGGGGGAATCATATTTTAACCAAAAGGCCTTGAATGCGGCCATAGGCAGAAACTCGACGCTTGCCCCGAATTCATTGAGCAAACGATGTTTTAAAACATCGAATTGAAGATCTCCGACCACACCTACAACCTTTTTGTTGCCCAGATTCCGGATGAACAATTGAGCGAGACCCTCGTCGGTGAGATATTGAATTCCCTTTTCCAGTTGTTTCGATTTAAAGGGACTGGCATTATGCAGAATTTTAAATATCTCGGGTGAAAATCGGGGTATTCCTGTGAACATGAATGTTTCGCCCTGGGTCAATGTGTCACCAATATTGAAAATACCTATATCATACAAGCCAACCACATCCCCCGGGAACGCTTCTTCGACCAGAGCTTTGCTTTGCGCCATAAAAGAAACCGGATTGGAAAACTTTAATAATCTGTTCAGTCTCACATGATGATAAGCGGTGTTTCTTTCAAACGTGCCCGAACAAACTCTTAAAAAGGCAATTCTGTTCCGGTGTTTCGGATCCAGGTTTGCATGAATCTTGAATACAAAACCGCTAAAAGGAGTGTCATGCGGATGTACCAATCCGTTTGTCGTCGCTCTTTCCCTGGGGGGCGGTGCGATCTTTATAAAGGTATCGAGCAATTCCTTGACACCGAAATTGTTCAGCGCTTCGATCTCCAGGAAATCCGAAACAGCTGTTTTTTTATTTTATTGGATTTAACGGCACCGGCAATTTGGATTGCTCCGCTGTAGAGTAACAGTTTTTCGGTCAGAGTCGTCTTGCCCGCATCCGGATGGCTAATGATGGCAAATGTTTTGCGACTTTTTCTTTTTCTCAGCGCTTCCACGCCCCAGTGGGAGATATTCCGCTGGGGCCATGAATGAAACGATTCTCCTGCCTGCCAACGGGAATCACAGAGGGCGAATTGTTCGTTAATACAAAAGGAGAGAGGCCAGATAATGACAATCAAACAGGAGATCCTTGTTTTCACCAGCCACAATTCGCTGCAAGAATCTTTACACTGACTTTTTTTCAGGTGCGTTGTCTCTTGCAAAACGAGATCGCCGCACTCTTTTTATTCTTTATAATATGCGAATGAAACCAAAAGGCCGTTTATGCGAATAGGATTGACTTTTAACCTGCGCCGTAAAGATGATGAACGCTCTGCAGAATTGCTTACACAAGAAGACGTGGATCGCCTCCTCGATGCCATCAAAGACATCGGCCATACCGCGATCCCTGTTGAAGTCACCGGTACTCCCGATGAGATCATCGATGCGGTTACCGGTGCCAAACCGGATCTGATCTTTAATGTTGCTGAAGGGTTGAGCGGGGTGAACCGCGAGTCGTATTATCCTGCTATCTTTCGTACGTTGCACATTCCGTTTACAGGGAGCAGCAGTTATGTGCTACACGTCGGACTGGATAAAAACCTGACCAACGCCATCCTTACCCGACAGGGTATCAAGGTACCCCAGAGC
>CAYNUX010000721.1:0-1793 GCA_964400115.1 uncultured Cytophagia bacterium | reverse complement strand
TCGGCCCGGGCCGGCTCTTTACGGATGAATGAGGTTGATGGTATATGGATGCGAAAGCCGACGCCGAAGCTTCCCGGAAATACCATCGAAACGAGAGCGTTGCCGGCTCTGGCCCCAAAGAGTGGACTGCCAAAACTTCCAGATGGTTATCATTATCGTAATGTTGGTGATAACGTTCAAGTTGTCAGGAATCCTGGAAGAGCGGGAGATCTTCCAGCTATGCATCTTGAAGGCGGGGCGCTTAAGTTCGGCCCATCTCCATCAGTTGTTAGGAACACTGCAACTCGTAATGCATTTTTAAAAGATATGGCCACGAATCCTAGTGTACCAAGCTGGATGAAACCCCATCTTAAGAAGGGAGAACTGCCACCTGGTTTTACAGTTCATCATAAGAAAGCCCTTTTTGACGGAGGTGCAGATACAGCAGATAATATGGTGTTACAAGGACTTGATCTTCATACAAATACACACAGGTTCTATAGGCCTGGAGGAAAAATACAATCTATTAATCCGACATCAACAAATCCGTATTAGAAAAACAGGTAGATAAATGATTAATGACAAGGATATGAAGCAAAGGTTAAATTTATTAAAATCATCGCCATCTTTCGTCCTGAAAGAGGTTGGGGATTTGGGGGAGGCCGAGGTTCTTAATTTAGAAAGAGTTCCAAAGTATAATGGTATATATTGGGTTGCTGGAAATACAAAGCTAAAATGTGGAGAAAATGTTGAATCTGTTTTTAGAGTAGATACGAATTCTGGTGGTTCAATTATATCAGTATATTGGTTCATTAATGGTGGTTGGTACGAGCATCAAGAGGATGCGGTTTTAAATGCTTTGAATTTAAACCAAGAAGAAGTTTTTCCATTTGATTGGACTTATAAAATTCCTCTAGAGGAAGATATTTATCACGATTAAAAATTTTAAAAGCGCATCTGTCATAGATGACGTTCGCATGATTATTGCCGCAAATAGCCTAAGTTCGGTATAACACACATTCTAATTCTATCTACTTTATGCCAACTTCAGCTTACCTTCAGCGCCCTGTACGCCACTACCGGCAGCCCTGCGCATCTCCCACTCCGATAAGGCATTCTGTCTTACTGAATGCCGCCGCCTCTTTGAAAGGAATTGGGCCTGATCTTATTTTTAGCGGCTAAAGAAAAAAGACTACTCGTAATGATAGCGGCAGCTGATCACGCTCACCATGTCGTTATCGACCCTGTAGACCATCCGGTGCTCTTTGGTGATGCGCCGGGACCAACAGCCCGACAGCTGAAACTTTTGCCGGTCAGGCTTGCCGATGCCCTCGAGCAGTTTCCGGATGCCGGCCCTGTGTCACCCTGCCGCTTTGAATTCCCGAACAGACCAGCCTTCTGTCCCGCACTGTGTTTCGTAAAAAGAGCGGGCCGGATCGTCGGAGATCGACAGCAGATCGGTATAGTGCGACCATGACAATTTTCCAGACAGGGTCTGAACTTTTTTGTACCCTTTCTCCGGAACAGTCGACAGGAGTGTCCGAACCGGCATTTCCAAGATCAACAAGTCTATCTCAGGCATTTCCGCCTTTTTCAAAATCCTCCCACCACTTTTCGGCATCTTCCAGGCTTTCAAAATCGAAAATGGACTCACCAAACCGATCCAGAACATCCACCCCGGATTCATTCAGTTTCCGTTCAAGGGCAGGCGAAAGATAACCAAACCGTTTTTTCAGCTGTTTCAAAATAAGTTCTCGACCGAAACCTATCCCTTTCTGAAACCCTTCCTGCCGCAATCTTTCCGCAATCGTCAT
>CAYNUX010000720.1:0-1794 GCA_964400115.1 uncultured Cytophagia bacterium | reverse complement strand
CCTTATGATAATTTATTGCTGGACAAGAAAATGCGTTTTGTGGGAGATAATGTAGCATTTGTGGTTGCAGAGACCGAAGAGATCGCAGAAAGGGCAATGAAGAAGATCAAAGTGGAATACAAAATCCTGAAAGCAAATTTTGACCTGGAAAAAGCCATGAACAAAGACACACCCAAGTTGCACGGCGATAATGGGGCAAAAATGATCATTCCCACTAAATACGAGCCAGACCAAAATCTCTGTGCCGAAATATCCTTGCATCACGGTGATGTAAAAAAGGCTTTTGAAAATAGCGAAAAGGTGCTGGATTTGAGCTATACCACCCAATATGCCAGCCATTGCGCATTAGAGCCTCATACCTCTGCCGCCTATTTTGACGAAAGAGATCGTTTGGTGATCATCAGTGCGACTCAGGTGCCTTTTCATGCTCGGCGGATCGTCTCCAAAATTTTGGAAATCCCCTTGCGAAAAATCCGAGTGATCAAACCCAGAATCGGGGGAGGATTTGGGGGCAAACAAGAGATTCTCTTGGAGCCAATCGTAGCATTAGTAACCAAAGACACGGGCAGACCGTCGCGCTGTACAATGACCCGAAAGGAAGTTTTCACCTCTTCGAGAACCCGTCATCCCATTCGTGCAAAATTGAAAATGGGCTACAACTCCGACGGAACCATCACGGCAATTGATTACGACGCACTTTTGAACACAGGAGCCTATGGCACACACGGCTTGACCGTGCTTTCTAATGTGGGCGCAAAAATTTTGCCTTTCTTCAATAAAGTGGAAAATATCAAATTTTTGGGCAGAACCGTTTACACCAATTTGCCTGTCGCCGGTGCCTATCGAGGATACGGTGCCACCCAATCGGGATTTGCCTTTAGCCAGCATGTGGACATCATTGCCCGAGATTGCAATCTGGACGTATTGGAATATTGGAAAAAGATACACATTGCCGAAGGCGAAACCTCCCCGATCTTCAAAGTATTGGGGGAAGGCAGAGAGGGCGTAGAAAACATCATCCACTCCTGCAAACTGGACGAGTGTATTGATTTGGGTGCCCAGGAAATTGGCTGGTACGAAAAGCGAGACAAAAAGCTAAAAGCAGGCGAAACAAAAGTTAAAGGCGTGGGCGTGGCTTGCTCTATGCAAGGTTCCGCTATCCCAGAAATAGACATGGCTTCGGCATACATCAAGATGAACGAGGACGGCTCTTTCAATTTGCACATCGGCGCAACAGATATTGGCACCGGTTCCGATACGATCCTGGCGCAAATCGCAGCAGAAGAAATTGGTTGCAAAACCGAAGATTTCATTGTACTTTCTTCTGATACCGATTTAACTCCCTTTGACGTAGGTGCCTACGCTTCCTCCACCACCTATTTGAGCGGGGAAGCGGTCAGAAAAGCGGCTCATAAAATCAAAGACCAAATTTTGGAAGTGGCAGCGGAAATTTTGGAGACTCAAAAAGAACATCTTTCGGTTGAAAAATCCTATATTATTAAGGATAGGAAAAGAGAAATTCCCCTTTCCGAGGTGTGCGAATATGCCATGTACGTTGCCAATCAGTTCCAAATTCAGGCTACCGCTTCTCATGTGGTGCACCAATCGCCACCGCCCTTTATTGCGCAATTTGCAGAGGTAAACGTGGACATTGAGACCGGAGAAATAGAGTTGGTGCGGTTTGTTTCTGCTGTAGATTGCGGACAAGCGATCAATCCCAAATTGGTGGAAGGTCAAGTGGAAGGTGCGACCTTGAATGGAATCAGCTATGCCCTGGACGAGGAATATCGCTTC
>CAYNUX010000719.1:0-1796 GCA_964400115.1 uncultured Cytophagia bacterium | reverse complement strand
CCGGAATCCCAATCAGACGCTTACGCAATGCTCGATATCGGGTGTTGCCATATTTCGCCCGACAACCTGATCTCTTTCTGGAATGATTCCCTCGAAGATTTTGGCGTTCCCCGAAATGAAGTACTGGGCAAGACTTATCAATTCAGCTTTGCCCGTCTCTTTGAAAACCGCACGGATTATGAAAAATTTGAAGAATTAATCGACAAAGCTCGCAGCGGCGAAACGGTCAATAAGAGCTTTACGCTGAACTTTTTCCAGGCTCCCTCACAAAATTTCAAAGTTGCTCTGGAACTCGTCGACAACAGCACCGTGCGCATTCTTTTCCGGTCCATCGGTCAGGCGGCTGAAATCCAACACCGCTATCAGGCGATTTTCGATAATACGCCCGATGGCATCATGGTGATGGATTCCTCGCGCCGGGTGGTGATGGTCAATAAATCCTGTGGTGAGTTATACGGAAAAGATCCCCGCGAGTTTATCGAAAGTAACTGCGTTTGCGGCGAGATGGTAAATTGCCACCTGGCAGATGGAACATCACTGGCCTCGCAACTTTGCCCGGCTCGCTCCATTTTTTCGGGAACTGACGATTATCAGACCGAAACCATGTTGACCACGAACAAGGAAGGGCAGGACCGCTGGATCGAAACGACTTACAGCCCGATCAAAGATGAATATGGCAACGTGGAATTCGTGATTGGGATTATGCGGGATATTCATGAGCGCAAGGACCTGGAAGAGCGGCTCCGGCAATCGGAAAAATTGGCCTCGCTGGGTCAGCTGACCGCGGGCGTCGCTCACGAAATCAAGAATCCTCTCGGAATTATTCTCAGTTCTGTGGAAATTATTATCGATGAAAAACGGCCCCGTGAGATGCAGTTAGAAGTTGCGGAGTTTATTCGAGAAGAGGTCAAGCGTCTGGATGATCGAATTCGCGCTTTCTTGAAATTTGCCCGCCCAACAAATCCCCACCGCGACGCAATCAACCTCAATGAGTTTATCGAAAGCTTTATTGATCGATGCGAAGGGTCAAAGAAAACGCCCAACACATCCCTTCGCTTACAAAAAGACCTGCCTGAGATTCAATTTGATGAGGATCACCTGAATCAGGTTTTGACGAACTTGTATGTGAACTCTTTTGAAGCTGCAGGAGACGATGTAAAGCTTGAAATCATGACGCAGAGTTACAGGAATAAGGTTTTTCTTGAAATTCATGATAACGGCCCAGGCATCGACGAGGATAAAGCGCAAAAGGTCTTTGATCCATTCTTTACAACCGCTGCAAAGGGCACCGGCCTGGGCCTGTCCATTGTTTATCAGCTTGTGACGTCGAATGATGGAAACATCAGCATCCACCGCTCACCCATGGGCGGGGCACTGTTTCGCCTGGAATTTCCCTGTTAAGTCTGAAAATTCAACGACACAAAAAATGCCTCCCGATGATTTCGGGAGGCATTTTGATTTTTTGATGTAATCCAATAAGAAATGGAGGTTATTGTAATTCTTTAATGTGCTCTTCAACGACTGACTTGTCTTTTTCGTCCGTTGAAACGTTGAGGAAAATTTCAAATGTCTGGATGGCCTGTGGCGTGTGACCCGTTTCTTCGTAGCAAATGGCAAGATTAAAGATTGCGTCTGTCAGTGAGCTGTCAAGTTCAATTGCTTGCTTGAAATTATCAATCGCCTCGGTCCAGTTTTTTTCGTTCATCGCGTGAACGCCAACATTATAGAAATCTTTTGCTTCTTTCGCTTCATAACCCAAGTCACGGAGAGCACGAACGCGCTCTGCGGGATTGAGG
>CAYNUX010000718.1:0-1805 GCA_964400115.1 uncultured Cytophagia bacterium | reverse complement strand
TGATAGTTCCGGCGGGTATCAAAGTTTTTTGTAGCATCGTTTTGCCAAGGATGGGATGGCATGGATCGATAGCACTACAACCGTTACATACCGTCTAAGATTCGATATTTCGAGCCAAATCAATTCCCACCATTTCGTCAAATCCGGTGTCCGGTTCACCTATTCGGACTTTAATCACAAGCAGGAATCGCATCGTTATGATAGTTCCGGCGGGTATCAAAGTTTTTTGTATCGTCGTTTTCCGAAAAATGCTGCGTTCTATGTGCAGGATCAGATAAGCTATCAGGGAGTGGTGGCGAATATCGGATTACGCGCCGATTACTATGATCTCGGTGGGGACTGGCCGCAAGCAAACCCTTTTGATGCCGAGGTATGGGGCGACCGGGGTAAGGACAAAGAGTTTGTCGGCTTGAGCGAATTCACAGTCTGGAATAAACTGGGCGTTATGGAAGAGGTCGATACCCATCTGACACTAAGTCCTCGTCTGGGATTTTCTTTTCCGGTTACAGAACGTTCGAAATTTTATTTCAATTACGGCCATTTTCGTTCTCTGGTACCGTGGCGTCGTATGTTTGTAGTACGCAGCAAGACGCTGAGTAAGGGCATTAAAGAAATCGGTGATCCCAATATGGAAGCGCCGCGAACCATCTCGTATGAAACCGGTGTCGAGTACAATCTGGCCGATCAGTTTTTGATCCGGCTCAGCGGTTATTATAAAGATATTACCGGTCAACATGCCTCCATCCAATATGAAAGCTCTGACGGAGAACTGAAATATACGAGCTATGGAAATAATAATTATCAGGATATTCTGGGGGCCGAACTTTCTATCACAAAATCCGTTGGCAAATGGATCACCGGCTGGGCCAATCTGGATTTTTATTATAAAAAATCGGGTATGATCGGGCGCAAAGCCTATTTTGAGGATCTGTCGAGAGAAGCAGAGGAGCAACTGTATCAGGGGCAGGAATCCTCCTTTTTGCCCCAACCCAGTGCACGGGCAAACGTGACCTTTCATGCTCCGCAACAATTGGGTCCCGGAATCAAAGGATTTCATCCTTTTGGTGGCTGGCTGTTAAGTTTATTGCCCACATGGCAAGCCGGCTCTTATTTTACGTTTCATCCGATTAATCCCTATATCGAAGATAATTTGCAATGGCCTGACTATTTTTCTATAGACCTCAGGCTGCGCAAACAGATCAAAGTCAAGGGGATGACTGTCGAGCCCTATCTGGATATCAGCAATGTGTTCAATCGCAAACAATCTCTTTTTCATCGCCAGCATGGCTTTGAAGGGGATGCGGATTATTACAGTTATTTGGCCTCTTTGCATTTGCCAGTTTATGATTCTCCGGAATTCGACGAACTTCGGGAAGCCTATCCGGGTCTGTATCAACCCGGCGATGATCAACCAGGAGATCTGCGATCCAAAGATAAACCCTATATCAATGATCCCAATGGTGCAATGTGGTTATTCGATCAACCCAGGGATATCTGGTTCGGTTTCGTGGTGCAGTTTTGATCCCAGGCCTTGAAAGCGTTCTCGATTCTGATAAAGGAGAGGAGAAAATTTTGAAAATCTTTTTTATACAACGATGTATATTTATCCTGATGATGTGCAGTTTGTTCCTCAATATCGCCACCTTTGCCCAGGGTTTGGATGCCTTGAATTACAAAGTGGGTAGAATATGGGGAACAGTAACCGCAACGGGCAGCAACAACTCGGCTGTACGTCCCACCAATGGCTGGTTTCCTTCTGATCTGAATATCGCTGCCTGGCATGGGGGTGAGGGAAATGCCGGTAC
>CAYNUX010000717.1:0-1810 GCA_964400115.1 uncultured Cytophagia bacterium | reverse complement strand
CATATCTTCTGACCGGATATACACCATTCCGGGCTGGCCCGACTTTAAGTTATACTCGATGTTCAAGTTTTCATCCCCGGATGTCGCCCCCTATGCAGCGGATCGATATCTCAAAGCTGGAGATGGTTCAAGGTTTCCAAGATCTCTGCCTATCATGTGCTTTTTCGATGGAGATAACACCACCACATTATCTTCGACCGATTTTACAAGTTCTTTAAATCGCTCGACAGGCGCGTCGGACATGATGATCTGTTCAAACAAGGCCAATAAACCTTCCACCTCGACTTTGGCCATCAGGCTGCCCACAGTATATGCGGGAAGATTGTTTTCCAACCGGGCCAGTTGGTCGGGATGAAAAAAGAGGCTGTGATCCACCAGCAGGCTCAGAATCAGGCTTCGGCTTGATCCTTCTTCACCGGGCTGTTTGGTCAATTGACCCCATCCTTCATAGGCCTTCCAGTCCTGAAAGAAAACTTCGACCAGCCATCGCAAGGTATAGGCTTGGACAATATCCGTGGTGCGCCAACTCAAATCGGACGCGATAATATAGCGGTATTCCGTTTCGCCCTCATATTTGAGGGCGATCACGAATCGTTTTTTCCCATGTGCGCAGACATGCAGCCGGGCACTGCCGATGGTGACTTTCACGGGATCGCCGCCGCGAACCCGTATTATTTGCTCGTGTCCCGGAAACTTGGAAAAATAGTCGGTCACCGACATTTTTCTGTTCCTGAAACAGATCAACTGGTTGTGGCGAATCTGGCTGATCACCTGAACACCGCCGAACAGATTCGAGGCCTGGTCCACGAATGTTCGGGTGCCATACAGCGCATCGGCGGCAATACAGCGGATCCGGATCTGTTCATGCTCCTGTTTGAATCGGGATAGAAGGGTCAGTGCAATCTGCGACATCGTCGGATACGCCTCATTGCGTGCCGGTTTGGACGGTCGAAGTGACTTGGGTGTTCCATTTTTCTTGAGTTTCCGGTCGTTTTCGTACCACGCACTCAATGCCGGATCCGGCATATGAAAAGCGTATCCGACCGGCAACGTTATCTCGGGCGTGACCAATACCAAAAACACCAAGCTTTGCCCCATGATGAATCCACCGCTCGGCTTGTGTTTGATTTTGTGGACATGGAAAAGCCTTTTGGTCGATTTCGAACGCTTCTTGTCGGTATCGTCGATGGCAAGACAACCTTCCGTGATCCGGTGGCGTTTCAGGATCACATGCACACTCATCTGTAATAACAATTGCCAGGGAATTTTGGATTTTCGAAACATCCATGACAGAGCCGCATGACCGTATCGGCCAAGCCCGACTTTTTGAAACCGTGTCCAGCAAACCGAGTTGGTCACAATGATGGCCATCACACAAAAGGAAAGCCAGTATTGTTGAATACGCGAAAGTCGCTTTTCCGGGTGGAAAACGCTTATGGCCTCATTTATTTGCGAGATATAATTTGTTATAAATGGCAGCGGCTTTTCAATCAGCATTCGGCTCCTCCAGGCTATATCATGCAAGAAACCGGGTGTTTACACTGAATCCACATAAAAATCGAGCAAAACTTCAAAAGGTTCGAATATTTCTTGAAAAACTGCCGCACGGAAGGGTATGATAGATTCGGTAGCTGGTCGAACAATATTACGTTGAAGGGTTCTGCATGCGCGGAATCCCAAGTTTATTGCCAGATTCAGCTACCATCTCTTTCCACTGAGATCCCTGCCTCTGATAATCTGAAAACTTGAACATCGAGTTATACGACGAGGGCCCTTAGAATACAGACCAAAGTTGCAGCAAAAACTTCCG
>CAYNUX010000716.1:0-1813 GCA_964400115.1 uncultured Cytophagia bacterium | reverse complement strand
CAGACCGTTGCCGCACGGGAGGGACATTTTCTGCTCTATCCTGTGGGCGAGGCCGAGGATCCAAGTGGTGATGATATCAATGCCAAACCCAATGTAAACATTTTAGCGATTCAAACCCGCTTGAAAGGCACAATTACAGGTCCTGATGCTTTTGGCGCCAAAACCGGAGGCCTGATCGAAGCTGCCTTTTTTGGTCATTCGAACAGCGATGTCAATGGCTTTCGTCTTCGCCATGCTTTTCTGACTTTAAAATGGGAAAAAAACACTCTATTGATCGGCCAATTTTGGCATCCCATGTTCGTAACAGATTGTTTCCCGGGTACAGTTTCGTTCAATACCGGCACCCCTTTTCAACCCTTTTCCAGAAACCCCCAGGTGCGTTTGACCCATTCTGCCGGAAATCTAAACATTATTGCCGCAGCTATGGCACAACGAGATTTTACCAGTACAGGGCCGGCTGGTGCGAGTTCGATCTATTTAAGAAATGCTGTCATCCCCAACCTGCATGCTCAGGTACAAATCAAAAATGACGGCTCTTTGTTTGGGGTGGGACTGGACTGGAAAGCTCTGACTCCGAGATTGGTAACATCAGCTGGTTACAAAACAACCGAAACCGTCAGTGGGGTCTCTTTACTCGGCTATGCCCGGTTCGATCTTCCTTCGTTGACCTGGAAACTCGAAGGTGTTTATGGCCAAAACCTCACCGATCACCTCATGCTGGGAGGATATGCCGTAAATGCCATAGATGAGAATACCGGCACAGAATCATACACCCCCACCAACCTTTATTCGGTGTGGACCGACATTTCCGGTGGCTCTTCTATGGGATGGGGATTGTTTGCCGGTCTTACAAAAAATTTGGGCACGCCAGAGGACATTTTATCTTTTGCCTGGGGACGAGGGTTTGATATCGATACGATCTATCGGGTATCCCCTCGCTTGCTATGGAATTCCGGAAAAACCCGATTTGCTATTGAGGGAGAATTAACCGCAGCGAGTTATGGTGTTCCGGATATCCAGGGAAAAGTCGAGGATGCCGAATTCGTGACAAATATGCGATTACTGTTTGGTGCCTACTATTTTTTTTAAACCCAGAATGCTGTAGTAAAGTTTTATTTGCTGCAGCATTTTATTCATTTTTTGGGCAAATGCAATTTCATAGAAATGTGACCGGGGATCTGACAATATCTTGCCGATCTTGGCTTTAATCTTGCAGTTCAAGGGGAAAATAAGCTTCTTGTTTGATCTGATCCTCTCGAAATCGAGCTCGCAAAAGAATGCTTTTGGCGTTCAGGATCATTTGAGGATGGCCACAAAGATAGGCTATCGCATTATCGTTTTTTATGTTAAATCCATCGGCGTATTTTCTCAAAAGATCTTCCACGCGGCCGGTCTCTCCTATCCAATTTTTATCATCCCACGGCCTGCTAACGGTGGGTGTATACTCTAACCAGCCTTATCCTCGGGCTATGACCTTTATCGGCTTCGTCAATGCAAACGATGCGAAAAGATGAATTATTCCGGTTTGCTGGTGAAATCGTTTTCATCAGAATCGGACTTGCTTATGTCTTGTTTTTTTATTAAAATAACGATAACACCTCATAAATCTATCATAAAAAAACGTTTGAGAAAAAAATGTTCCGACTTTTCTATCTGCTATGTACTGTTATTATATGCGGATCCACATTTTCACAAACATCCGATGAAACAGGTAAAATCTTTACCCATGATGTGTATGTCGCGGGCAAAGATAAATATCACACCTATCGCATTCCCGCTCTGGTTGTTACCCATAAAGGAACCCTCCTTGCTT
>CAYNUX010000715.1:0-1819 GCA_964400115.1 uncultured Cytophagia bacterium | reverse complement strand
CGCCCTGAAAATCTTCTCGTTCAACAAAAGAGCCAACCTGGGCATGGTTATCATCACCAATGACCCAGTCACCATCGTCGTCCGCAGCATTAAAGTTTTCTTCGTCAACAAAACCGTCGCCATCATTATCAAATTGATCGCCGCGGGCGAAGGAGGCGTTTTGCAGTTCGAAATACTGCATCGAGCCGATCGAGGCATCGGTTTCGATTTTTCGAACATCCCGAACAACGGCATCGAGAGCGGCCCGCGTTTTTGAGTGGGACTTAATGCGGCGCTCGGAAACGTCTGCTGCCTGGGAAATTTGAATATAGGCCATGGTTACGCTGGTCATAAAGACAAGCGAAATAGCGGACGCCACAAGAATCTCGGTCAGCGTTACTCCGCGAGAGACCAATTGGGCCCGACGCACAGATCGGCCGACCTTTATTTTATTGTGATGGCGCGGTTTTCCCTGAATCAGCACGGTACGTTACCCCTCTGGTGAGGCTGCATGAGAACTTTGTTCTTGCAGGTCTGAAAAGTGTAGAACGGGAACAAAAAAACGGCACCATCAATTCGGTGCCCGCCTGTTCGGCTCGATTGCTGAAAATTTTGATGCTTAGATATCAAATCGCATCTCATAAATTACCCGCTCTTCAGGGTCATAGTCAGGGGCCAGCCGCACAATGACGCGCGCAACGCTAAAGTCATCGCGAGGGTCGGAAGGTGTGTCGATTGCAGAAAGCTCCGAAACACCGGAATAGGAATAAGTCAGCCGATCATCTTCAGGCCAGACAACAGAGTCGGTCGGCGAGGTCGAACCCTGAATTTCCACAATGATATTATTCAAGGCGTCCGCATCGCGGCGCATTTCGTCAACTTTTTGCTGAGCTAACAAAACAGCAGCGCCGGTCAGCTCCGCATTTTTGTTGGCTTGCAAGCTAATGGGGAAGAGCTGAACGATGGAGATGATGCCCGCCAGCAAAATCACCAGCGCCACCAAAACCTCGATCAACGTAAATCCCTTTTGAGAGCCCTTGCGCGGGCGGCGAGAAATGAGTGTCATCATTACAATCGCTCCCCTTTCGCAATCTGAGGGTCTGTGGAATTTGGATAGAGTCGAATGCTGGTGTAGCTTTCATCAACATTGGGATCATCAAAAGAGCGGCGCATGTGAACTACCACAAGAGGATTTGTGCCCTCGGGTTCAAACCGGATGCGCTGGACTCCGTTTAAGAAGTTTGTGCCATCGACGCGGATTTGAGTAATCTCAATATCTTCCCGCACAGCTTCTGTGGGCACAATCCGCGGGCGCGAGATGTTGCCAAACATGTCCAACTCATCAATCCAAAGATTTCCGTCGTCGAGGTCGACCACCAACTCGTGGGAAACGCTGCCGTTGATCGCGCGATTTTTAGCCTGGGTCATCATGCGCTGAATCATCGAGGCGGACGTATCGATGCCGAGGGAATTTCGAAAATTCGCATAGCTGTAAAGAGCAACCGTTGTCCCAACAGATATAATCAGGACAACGATCAGAACTTCCATGAGGGAAAAACCACGGGAAGCACGCCCGCGCGGGCGAGCAGTGAATCCCCTCAAAAGAGGCCGTAAATGATTTCTATTCAATAATCGAGCTAATAATTGCACGGTTGCTTGGCACACTTGTCCAGCTTGATCATTCAAGCTCAGCATTCTTATGGGTAATGGTTTAGGTCATGAATAAAAGGTCGTCAACTGCTTCAATGAGGGAAATGATGATCATTTTTCTGACAAAACTGGAAAGAATTCTTGTCGGATTCATATTCTGATTTCTGTAACATTTCACGACATGAGATTC
>CAYNUX010000714.1:0-1820 GCA_964400115.1 uncultured Cytophagia bacterium | reverse complement strand
TTATTTCTTCCGCCAAAATAAACGGCATCCCAATCTTTATCTGAATTTTCGAAAAACAAGTGCTATCAAAACCCAAGCGGCAAATGGGTACCAGAGGGGATTTCTGGTGATTACAGGTGGAATCCCAAATAAGCATTTTGAATTTGTCTTTTTATCGGATGAAAAAGGCGATACCATCCAGGTCCAGGATGAGCTTTGGGAACGTTTTCACAGCGAAGACCAGTTGAGCCAATGGCAAGAAAAGGCGTTTCCAAAGGATAAACCGACAAATAAATCTCGAAAAAGACCTGGGTACCTTCGTGATGGTGAGCCTGTATTTTTTCTCACTGATGATAACAACAACTTGTTGTTTTTCGGCCGTGCCCAAATGTTCCGCTTTCCTTATGATTATAGCCCAGTCGATCTGACACCCGATGCTAAAAGTGAGGATATAGACTTAGCGGAAGCGATTTTTGGAAAAGTGCCGTCGGGAGTTGGAGACAAAAGTCGAGCAATAAAAGGACGTGTGATTTTCGAAGACGCCTTTGCGCATAGTAGTGGACAAAATTGGTTTGAGGATAAATTAGTCCCACAAATCCTTTCTTCTCCCAAAATTACTTGCTATCCACATTATCTTACTCAAGATGGTGAGAAAGAGCCGGGACAATTAACGACATATATCCAAGGGGATAGGACTTCGGTCCGAGGCCATAAACGCTACTGGCACCGATGGGATAACCAACACAACCTTGCCCTTGTAAAAGAGGATTCCACTAAGCATAATGATTTTCTCATAGACTTGGAGTGTGAATCCCCCAATGATAGCCAGCACACTATCATTAAGCCTGTCAAACCCGGGGTGAATTTTTCCGGCCGGGTTCGTTTCGAAAACCTGACGGATATTGAGCTCGGCGCATTGATTGCCGCGCTCAAATTACCTGAAAACTGTGCGCATAAAATAGGAATGGCCAAGCCGCTGGGCTTAGGCAGCATTCGCATCGAGCCGTCCTTGAGCATATTTGACTGGCGTGAACGATATGGCTCATGGGAGGCAGATGGCGTCTCTGTCAATGATTTGAATACATTCATCCAAGCATTTGAAACCGATATGCTGAAGCATTCAGGAAACAGTGGCGAAACCACTGTGGAGAGTAATACCGGTTTGCGACATATTGCAAGGTTAGATGCATTGTTTCACATGCTGGAATGGGTGAATCGTCCCCCGTGTTCAGACACGCGCTACATGGTTATTACCGATGGTGACGCTGAGCGCTTTTCAACAAACAAGCAAGGTAACGAATATTCAGGAAAGCCGGTATTACCGACTCCACATCGGGTGGTCGGGCGTCAAGAGCCCAAATGGCCTCAAGATCCACCCGTTCCGAAGCTATCTCCATCGCCAAGCTCGAAGTCCGCGGCTTCTAAATCTCCGGTGAAGAAAAAGACCGATCCACCTTCCCCGGCGAAAAAGCGACCTACGCCAATCCAAAAAGGTCAGACAATCGTCGGAAATCTGAAGAAAACCGGGGATACATGGATTGTAAAATTTGAGGGTGACGAACGAGATGCTAAAATAGAGAATCCTGAGAAGATTCCCGCCAAGACGATAGACGATGCCAAAGCCGAATTCTATATCGTTTTGCAAAACAAAAATAAAGGGATTATTGCAAGATTCGAAAAGCTTTTATGATGGATTCAATGGTGGATCACATAACAAATTGAATTTATGATTTATCAAGCCGAAAAGGCCACTGTGGTGCGTCGCTACTTCGCCAAATAAATACTTACTTTAGCATTTATAGGCAAAAAGAATGCCCCCACCCCCCAACACCATCCCCCCC
>CAYNUX010000713.1:0-1823 GCA_964400115.1 uncultured Cytophagia bacterium | reverse complement strand
TCGCATATATCGGATAGTGATGTCATGGGTTCCTTTGATAGCCACACCATAATTTTTGATACAAATCCCGTCTCCCGGAGCGGTTTGGCCGGCCAGGGTAAGGTAGGGTTCTGAGATGACGAGCTGGTTCTTGAGTTCGATCAGCCCGGAGACACGAAAAATGATGGTTCGGGGACCGTGTGTCTCACATGCAAATCGAAGGCTGCCAGAAATGGGAGATTCCGATTCAGTATAATCCAGGAGATTGGTAACAAAGATAATTTGTCCACCGCGCCCCCCCTGTGAATAAGCCCCAAACCCTTCAGCCTCTGGAAAAGCCTTTATAGCTCGCTGAGTTGCAAAGGTGCACAAAGTAAATCCCAACAATACGAGTATCATTATAGTCGTACGATCCACACATCTCTCCGGCTAGAAAAATTTTTCAAAATCGATATATCAAAAGCTCTTAATCTCAGAGGCAGAAACAGATGCATTCACAAAGAGAAAGGGTCTCATATTTTCAACAATCCGAATATCCTGTGTTGACGGCCCGCTCACCTCGACAAATCGGGTCATTGCAAAAGAAATATTACACTGATCAAGACATACGGAATGGCTTGATTTCAAATTTATAAAGGGAGCAACTTTTTTTGTTCCTGTACCGGGATCGAATCCCCTGATGTTCAAATCCGCAACCATCATACAGTCTAGTGCAGGTCCTATTTCAACATCGACCTTGATATTATAGAGTTCAAGACCTTTTATATCTTGACACTCTAACCCAGTTTGAGAATTACAGGTGATATCAGATAGCCTGATATTTTGTAAAGGCATGGCCTTTAATCCACACAAATATCCGAACTTTGCTGAATTTGAAATCTGGATTTGGCTCATTTGTATATTCCGAAATATGGGAATCGCATCTGAAACGCTTGGATGAGGAGGGCCTGATTTATAGAACATATTCATGACAATCGCTTCTTTGACCTCTTGCATGATGATATTGGACACTCTGATATTTTCAACAATCCCTCCTCTTCCCCGTCGACTTTTAAGACGTATGCCACGGTCTGTACCATTGAAAACACAATTCGAAATCACTACGTTTCGAACATCGGCAGACATTTCACTGCCGACAACTATTCCTCCATGTCCGGCATACATGGTGCAATTCATGATTGTTACGTCCTCTGTCGGAATTCCGATATCCCGCCCTTCCTGATCCAGACCGGATTTAAGAACAATACAGTCATCCCCCACGCTGATGTGACATCCCTGGATTCTGATTTGTGAACTCGAATCGATATCGATACCATCGGTGTTTGGAGAGTCATGCGGTCCCGTGATAGTCACATTTTCAATATTTATATTTTTGCTGAACAAAGGATGGACAGTCCAAAATGGTGAATTTTGCAAAGCCACATCGCGAATCATCACATTCTCACAAGAATAGAACTGTATAAGAGGAGGACGAAAATGATATTGCGCCCATTCCATATACCCGCCTGATATTCCTTTATTCAAACGGGCGAATTCCTTTTCAATTTTTGTTTGAGGCTCATAATTTTTTTCATAGCGCACATCATTGAAACGCTGCCACCAGGCCCTTCCCTGACCATCCACAATGCCGGCTCCGCATATGGTTACATTTTTTGCTTCTCGGGCGAAAATCAAGGGATGATGCGCATAGCACATTGTACCGGCCCAGCGGGTTCTGACAGGTGGATAATTCTGAGGATCATCGCTGAAAAGCAGTACTGCACCCGATTCTATATAAAGACGAATATTACTCTTGAGCTCGATTGCACCGGTTAAAAAAGTACCGCTGGGGATGTAAACAGTCC
>CAYNUX010000712.1:0-1829 GCA_964400115.1 uncultured Cytophagia bacterium | reverse complement strand
ATTGCTGGGGATGAAGATACTTTGCTCATTGATCCATTTGTGGGTTCAGGAACAAGTATTATTGCCGCAATAGAAAAAGGTATGAAATTTCTCGTTGCTGACCGTGAGAATGACTATTGTAAACTTGCCTCCGATCGCTTAAATAAATATTTGAACGAAATGGCCGAGCTGTCATAAATTTTGTGTTGTCTGAAATCTTACCTTAAATACTTATTTATAAATTCATGTAGCTGTAACGACTTTTATATTGCGACCATAAATTACTTCGAATATCCTTGCTTAAATCAATTTCTCAATTGGCAAAAATACAACGAATTTTGATGACAAACCAAACCCCAGAACAAATCGCCCGAGATAAAATTGACCAGATGCTGGTGCAAGCCGGATGGGTGGTGCAGTCAAAGAACACCGTGAACTTGTCAGCAGGACCCGGAGTGGCGGTTAGAGAATATCAGACAGATGTCGGTCCGGCTGATTATGTGTTGTTTGTCCATCGCAAACCTGTGGGAGTGATAGAGGCAAAAAAGGCTGATGAGGGGGCAAATATCACCACCCATGAAGATCAAGCCGAAGATTATGCCAAGGCCACTCTGAAATACAATCTCAACGATAAACCTCTGCCCTTCGTCTACGAGAGTACCGGTATTTTAACGCATTTTACCGATTGCCGAGATCCCAAACCCAGAGCAAGAAGAGTATTTCATTTTCATCAGCCCGAAACTCTGGGCGACTGGTATGAAGACCCGGAACCTCTTAGGGCAAGATTACAAAACACGCCCGAACTGATCGAAAATGGATTGCGACCCGCTCAGATCCGGGCCATACAAAACCTGGAAAAATCATTCAAAAACAATCGTCCCAAAGCCCTCATTCAGATGGCCACCGGTGCCGGCAAGACCTTTACGGCTTGTACTTTTGTTTACCGCCTACTAAAGTATGCTGATGCACACCGAATCTTGTTCCTTGTGGATACCAAGAATCTTGGAGAGCAAGCAGAGCAGGAATTCCTCAAATACCAACCGATCGATGATAACAGAAAATTTACCGAACTCTATAATGTTCAGCGCCTGAACTCCAGTTATATCGCTTCCGATAGCCAGGTCTGCATCTCTACTATCCAACGGCTTTATACCATTCTCAAGGGTGAAGAGCTGGAAGAAGCCGCAGAGGAAGAGAATCCCAACGAAAAATCCTGGCAATGGCAGAAAAAAGAACCCATGCCCGTTGAATATTCAGCACAAAATCCCATCGAACAGTTTGATTTTATCATCATCGACGAGTGTCATCGATCGATTTATAATTTGTGGAAGCAGGTTTTAGACTATTACGATGCCTTTTTGGTGGGATTAACCGCTACACCAGACAAGCGTACCTTTGCCTTTTTCAATGAGAATGTCGTCAGCGAATATACCTACGATGAATCCGTGATCGATGGGGTAAATGTTCCCTATGATGTCTTTACCATCGAAACCGAGATCACAAAGCAGGGCGCTAAAATCAAAGCCAAAAGTTTCATTGACAAACGGGAGAAACTCACACATAAAAAGCGATGGACACGTCTGGATACCGATTATGAATACAAATCAAACCAACTGGACAAAGATGTGGTCAATCCCAGTCAGATCAGGAATGTTATCAAAGCGTTCAAGAAGGCTTTGCCCAAAATTTTTCCGGACCGTTTTGATGAGAATGGCGAATTCGAAGTGCCCAAAACCTTGGTCTTTGCCAAAACCGATAGTCACGCAAACGATATAACCGGCAGGATTTCTGGGCCACAACCAGCAACAAGCAGCTCAATTTTCTGCAGCATATCCGCAGTTTGCTTAAAA
>CAYNUX010000711.1:0-1839 GCA_964400115.1 uncultured Cytophagia bacterium | reverse complement strand
GCAACTTCCTCGTCGGAGAAGACAAAAACAAGTTTGGGAAATTTGCATCTTGCTCTTAAAGGCAAGGGAGTTTTCAAAAATCGCTATGCCCTTGCTGTGCAGGTATATACAAAAATTGTTAGCAAGGAAGATAGCGAAGCCATGGCTTATGGTGGCGAATATTATGGAAGCGGTGGCTCCACAGATTGGGGCGGAATTTTAAGCGGAACCTATCGAACAGCCAGATGGAGAGCACATGTGAATATTGGCGGTGTGCTCGCACCCAATACAGATGATTTGAATCGTCCCAATCGTTTGATCTGGGGCGGCGGCGCCGATTATAACCTCATAGAAAATCTAACGGTCTTTACAGAGTTTAGTGCAGAATCTTCCTTAGAAGATTTAGTGGGAGGGATAGATCTTACTCTTGCACGGTTAACGCCAGGAGTCCGCTATCATGCTGCTTCGGGGCTTATTTTGGATGGCGCAATGGAATTGGGATTGACCGATGAAACGCCAGAGTGGAATTTAATATTGGGAGTAAATTTATCTTTTCCCTCTTTTACGGGAAGTGATCGTGATGGCGATGGCATACCTGATATATATGATAAATGCCCCAATGAACCAGAGGATTTCGACGGATTCCAGGACGAAGACGGTTGTCCAGATTATGATAATGACGGCGATGGCATACCCGATGTAGATGATAAATGTCCCGATGAACCAGAGGATTTCGACGGATTCCAGGACGAAGACGGTTGCCCAGATTATGATAATGACGGCGATGGCATACCCGATGTAGATGATAAATGCCCCAATGAACCAGAGGATTTCGACGGATTCCAGGATGAAGACGGTTGCCCAGAGGAGAAAGTCGAAATGATTCCCGAAACTCCTCTTGAAACTCCCTTTGGCGATATTGTCTATGCCGAAAAGGATCGTCTAAAAATTGAACCCATAAAATTTGTGTATGATTCTGCGGTGATTTCCAAAGATTCTTATAATACTTTGAACATGGTAATTGATTGGCTCAAGTCTAATCCCAATAAGCGATTGGAAATTCAAGGGCACACGGATTTTATTGGGGAAGCCGATTATAATCTGGAGCTTTCCCAAAAGCGAGCGGAAAATATCCGCAAATATATTTTGGATAATTCGGATATTCGTCCCAATCGGTTGATTGCGGCTGGCTACGGGAGCCGAGTGCCCATTGCCAGCAACGAAACCGCTTATGGTCGTATGTTGAACCGTCGGGTTGAGTTTCGGATTTTGCCGGAAGGCGTAAAGAGCGTTTCGCCCTATACTATGGTCGCCTATTCCTATAGTCCCTATTGCATCCACACCACTTCCTATCCCAGTATAGAAAAGGCAATGACCGACATAAGGGAATTGGAAAAGCGCAATATTCCCGCATTCTGGAGAAAGGTTTTCTTGAAAGACAAAAATGCCTATTGGTATCGTGTGGTTTCCGGAGCTTTTGAAAGCCAGGAGGACGCAGAAAATTCCGAAGCCTTGATAAAGCAGATTTCCCATGCAGGTTTTGCGCAAATTTTACATTTGCCCTATGCCGTTCAAGTGGGTGCTTTCCAGGAGGAGAAGAACGCCATAGAAGAGCGAGATCGGTTGCGAGGTCTGGAATATCCAGCCTACATCATTTCTGCGCAAACCAAAGATGGCATGCTTTACAGAGTTTTGGTGGATGCCTTTGAGAAAGAAAATGACGCCTATAATCTGGCAGGACAAATGCAAATCAAGGGAATCGAAGCTAGAGTGGCAAAAAGATAAACTGAAAAGAAAACTGGTAACTATACGCCCGGTGCTTTCGCGAGTGCCGGGCTTTTTTGTTGGGAGTTCATGCCA
>CAYNUX010000710.1:0-1841 GCA_964400115.1 uncultured Cytophagia bacterium | reverse complement strand
GCTCCAGTGGCTGGCCTGCACAAAGAGCCGGCCCCACCAGCGCGGTTGCCAGGTCAGGGAGGCCGAGAGGATATCCGAGGTCTCGACCACGCCGGTGGGAAAGGGTTCGGAATAGCCTTCCTCAGGACCGGAATCAAGCCAGGGCATATCGAATGAATCGGTGATTCGTCCCTCTCCTCTGCGGACATGTTCATATGTAAACTGAAACCGCCGGGTGAAAACAGGCCAATATTCTAAATTGAACAGCAACCGATCAAAATCATTCCCCATCCGATGCCCCAGAGGCTCCCGACGATGACACCATCTTTCCCAGGGACCTCCCTGCCCGTTATAGGTGCGGTTAGTGATACGGGTATATTCTATCGTTGTTTCTGCACCCTGGATATCGAATGGATCGGCAATAACCGTACCCGCAAGCACTCCATAAGCATTGGGTTCCCGATCGCCTGGTACTGAACTTTCCAACTGAACATCATCGAGCATTACATCAGCATAGAACATCCAATATGATGTGGGCATCCAGGCCACATTGATACTTCCCGTCGTATTTCCGGTGTCCGGGCCATTGAGTTGAACGCCATGATAAAAAATGACCGGATTAAAGAGAGCCAAATTGATTCCTGCATCAGGCTCGGCAAAAAGGATCGCTTCACTAATACCGATAACCAGATGTTTTAACGGTTGTATTTCAAGTCGGTGACCGGAAATAAAACGTCGTTGTCGAGCAGGACCTTCTTTTGTAAAAAAGCGACTGGGATCCAGTGTGGCGGTAAAAAACTCGTAATGGAACCATGAACGGCGATACCCCAAACGGATCTGATCCATGGGACGACTATGATCGGAAATAAGCAATGCAGCATCCCGTCCCGGGCCCCAGACAAGATGATCGCGGCCGATATGAGCCTCGAATCCTTTGTAATGTGCTGATATTACCGCGCGTTCAGTATAGCCGGTCAGGCTATTTTGTCGTTTTCCTATGTAATTCGGATCTTCATCGAGCCTGCTATTTGCATATACCGTATTGGTGACACTCAGCCAGGGTGTCACGGGGATATAAAAGGACATTCGCTGTCGAGCAAGATATCCTGTATGGTCAACCACATCCTGATAATAGTTTTCAGATTCCAACCATAGACCAAGTTGCCAGGGCTTGATGGGCATACGGCTCAAATAATCCCAAAATTCCTCATCAAACGCTCTGATTCGCATCGACATCAAAGCGTTTTCAGCAGTATTAGGTTGACTGAGGGGTGAAAGTTTCCACAATAATCCTCTGTGCTGCCAAAATGATATTCTTTCAGCTGCAATACCGGCAGGCCTCAGAGATTGAGCTGGGATGTTTTTAACAGTAACTATTGTAATGACCAAGAAAATTAAACATTTAAATTTCATGATGATCCTTTGTCAAGGGAAAGGTATGACTTTATAGGACAATTACAGCTCTTAATCTATTTGATCTGCAATAAATGTAGCCAGGGCATAGAGCATCCACATTTGCCCCCATCTCATATAGATGATTTTGTTTTTGTAGAGTCTATGATATTGATAATAAAAGCTTCCTTTTGGTGAGCGCATATGACGTGTTGTCCACTCTACCAGTCTGCTAGCTAAAAGTTTTTGGTCAAAAGTAAAATCAAGTTCCGAAAGGGCGATAATGGCTGTAGCAATGGAATGGATATCGACAGGATAAAGGCGATTAGGGTAATATTTTGGCATAAAATCATCAAAAAAGTATTGAATATAATATTCCGTTCCCACAATCAACGGTTTCCGGGCCTCGGAAAGATCGAGATATTTTAAGACTTTTTTCAGAGCCAACAGATTGAATGCGGTATGAAAAT
>CAYNUX010000709.1:0-1842 GCA_964400115.1 uncultured Cytophagia bacterium | reverse complement strand
AGAAGAATTGTTACATACAGAACGTGAAATCAGGAAATCGCTCAAATCCCCTGATGCAAAAGAAACAGGCTTAAAAAAGATTGTTGCCAGGCACCGATGGCTGCGTCTCATAACACACCGATTATTTGGATGGCAATGGAAAAAGCATTCTCCATCAAAGAATCGCAACAGGCGTACTGATATTCTTTAGCTCACCCAACGAGAGGTTAGATTGATGTTAGCAAGTTTGCTCATAGTTATTGGGATCATTCTCTTTATCCTGGCATACAGAATCTACGGCCGAATGCTCAGCCGCAAAATGGAAATCGATGACAATACCTCTACACCCGCCCATACCATGCAAGACGGTGTGGATTATATTCCTGCCAAATCACCTGTTGTTCTGGGCCACCATTTTGCATCCATCGCCGGCGCCGGGCCCATACTCGGTCCTATTATTGCCTCAGCGTTTGGGTGGCTGCCCGTCCTGATTTGGATTATCATTGGCGGAATCTTTTTCGGCGGCGTCCACGACATGGGTTCCCTGGTTGCATCAATTCGTCATCAGGGACGTTCGATCGGACAAATTATAGAAGACTATTTGGGGAAAAGCGGTAAAATGCTGTTCCTGACCTTTGCTTATCTGACAATGATTTTGGTTATCGCTGTATTCTGTAAGATCGTTGCCACAACCTTTGTCACAGTACCGGCAGTCGCAACGTCTTCATTTCTTTTTATTTTGCTCGCGCTTGCATTTGGCTTTTTTGTCACCCGCCGCAGATTACCCCTGGCCCCCACCTCGGTTATTGGGGTCATACTGCTTTTTGCAGCTATATATGCCGGCAATAAAGTTCCCATCGTCGTCTATGATCACTTTGTATCTCCACAAACAGAGAGTGCTATTGCCCAACTGGTGCAAGAAGAAAAAATAGCCAATACTCATTCACCTGTCAACATAAAGCAAGCGTTCCAGGCCCGGGCAATGACCCGGGAATATCAGGATGTCCTGCAAGCAGAAAACAAGGCCAATACCTTTTGGATTTATATTCTTCTCGTTTATATTTTTATCGCTGCCACCACGCCGATTTGGATCCTTTTACAGCCACGTGATTATCTCAATTCTTTTTTGCTCTATGCACTGGTTTTAGGAGGAATTATCGGCATATTTTTCGCCAGCCCCGTTACCACTATGCCTTCAATAACAGCATTCCATACTGATCTAGGGTATCTCTTTCCGGTGCTGTTTGTCACGGTGGCGTGTGGAGCGATCTCTGGATTTCATTCTCTCGTCGCCAGTGGAACCACTGCAAAACAACTGGATAAAGAATCTGATGCCAAAGCCATCGGATATGGAGGCATGCTCATTGAATCGGTTTTGGCAATCGTGGCGCTTATCGCTGCTGCCACACTGGCCAGGGAAAGATTCGCAACATTGTATCAAAGCGGGGACTTTATCACAGTCTTTTCCGAAGGCGTGGGTTGGTTCATGTCAAAAATTCCTTTCCTTGGCATTTCCCAGGGAGCTGCCATCACCTTTGCAGGACTGGCGGTATCAGCCTTTGCATTGACATCTCTGGATACCTGCACCCGCTTGGCCAGATTTGCTCTGCAAGAATTTTTTGATGCTAAAAAAACCACCAAACCCTTAATCGTCAGAAACCGGTACCTGGGCACCGGCATCACTGTCGTGATCAGTGCTGTGTTTATTTTCTCGGGATCTTCAGGAGCGATCTGGCCTATTTTTGGCTCAGCCAATCAGCTGCTCGCTGCTCTTGCACTCTTGGCTGTCTCGGTCTGGTTGGCAAGTATGAAAAAGAAAAATTGGTTCACAGTCATTCCTATGATTTTTATGTATGCGGTCAC
>CAYNUX010000708.1:0-1845 GCA_964400115.1 uncultured Cytophagia bacterium | reverse complement strand
AAGCCGTATCCGCATACAGAAAGGCCCTGGAGATCCAGCCAAGCTTTCCGGATGCCTTCCTGAATCTGGGGGCATCCTATATGAGCCAGCGCCGGCCAAAAGATGCCATGGCCTGTTTCCGGAAGGCTATCGAGCTCAAGCCTGATTACACGGATGCCTACTACAATTTAGGCAATTTGCTTAAAGACTTTAGTCGGCTAAAGGATGCCGCCAAATGCTATCAAAAGGCCATTGAGATTGACTCAAGCCATCAGGAAGCTAAATACAATCTTGGTATCACGCTGAAAACCTTGGGCAAGCTCGAAGCAGCCCAGCGATGTTTCGATGATGTACTGATAAAGAACCCAGGGTATAACCGTGCCATCGCCGCCCAGGTGGATGTGCTGATGCGAATGGGGAAGTTTGATGAAGGATACCGGCGTATTAAGCCATTGATTGATAGCGGTGTCAGGGATCCTGATACCTTGGTGGCTTATGCTCAGATGGCTGGAAGGTTTGATTATCGAAAAAAAGCCATTGAATTGCTCGAGGCGGCCATATCGAAAGAGATCTCGGATCCTCAGCAGCAACGGCAGGTTCTGTTTCTATTAGGCCGACTTTATGATGACATCGACAAACCGGACCAAGCATTTGAATATTACCGCCGAGGCAATGAGATGGTGCATCAGTCGTTTAATCCGTATGCATTTAAAAAACACATCGATCGACTTATGGTTGTATATCAGGAGCTCTGGTCAAAGCCGTTAGTCACCTCGGCCAAACAATCCGAGCTCCCGGTCTTTATTGTCGGGATGCCTAGATCCGGGACTACGCTGGTAGAGCAGATCCTGTCGAGCCACCCTCAGGTTTATGGTGCGGGCGAGCTTCAGGAGATGGGATTAATGCTTCAGGAGATGCCCGCGCTTTTGGCGACGAATGTTTCATATCCTGACTGTATGGAACAGTTGACCCAGGAAACCATCGAAAAATTGTCTGACAAATATTTGAGGCGCTTGCGAAGCTTTTCCGCCGATGCCCGTCGAATCACCGACAAGATGCCGCAAAATTTTCTTCACCTGGGATTGATACGGCAGCTATTTCCGGCAGCTCGCGTAATTCACTGCATTCGTGATCCCCTGGATACCGGTCTGTCAATCTATTTTCAAAACTTCTCAGATGGGCTAGGCTATGCATTCGACTTACAGAACATTGGATTGTTTTACCAGCAGTACCGGCGCATCATGAATTTTTGGTTGTCGAATTTGGGTATTTCCGTATTCAACATTCGATACGAGGAACTGGTCAAAAATCCCGAGTCGATCATTCGACGGATGATTCAGTTTTTAGGGGTGGATTGGGATGATCAATGCCTGATGTTTCATGAAAGTGATAGATCAGTGGTGACATCAAGTTTCCAACAGGTCAGGGAGCCAATATACAGCCGTTCGGTGGGGCGCTGGAAGCGCTATGCCCCGCATATTCAGCCGCTGATTAAAACCATCCAAAAAGATGTTTCACCAGCCATGTGACAGTTTATCTCCGGAGTTTTCTGATTCTCAGCTTAGATCGAGCTATGGGTGACTGATCAATTCCGCGGCAATCCCCATTGCCGACGGGCATTGAAGCTTTTGAAAAAGACCTGAAAAGAATCAAGAACAACTCCGAACAGGAGATTATAGAATTGGAATTGAATTACTTGATGACGTAGTAACCTTTGGTAGAATTCTACACAGGAAAGATATTTACAAATTTTTTCCATAATAAACCCTCATGACCGGGCGGGGACCACGATCACCCCTGTGCATGAAAATGGATTAAACCGCGAAACACGCAAAAGACGCGAAAAAATTAAACTTTTTGATGAAT
>CAYNUX010000707.1:0-1849 GCA_964400115.1 uncultured Cytophagia bacterium | reverse complement strand
AAGGAGCGACGTATGGTTGATCTTATGAAAAGGTTTGATGGTCTGATTCAAGGATGCATCACCGGGTTTGATCGTATTGTTTTCAAGGGGTGGCTTCTTCCACTTATGTTCGCCGCGGGTGCAATGAGTTTCTGCTCTAGAAACCGGATACTTAATAAAGACTATAAATCTTGGATGATGAAACAAACCGCCACCTTGGTTGAAACCGTTGATAAATATGCCAAAGACAATTGCGGTCGAGGTATTGAGCCCATTCCTTCGTGGCGCACTCGAAAAGAGGCGTTGGCTCGCGATCGACAGAAAAAAGAAAATATTGAAACGGGTCTGATCGGCGTGTGGTCCTGTGTAGAATCCGGTTTGTCATATCGTGCCCGCTTTTGCGCTGAGACAGGGTATCCCCAACTTCAAAGCTATCGGACACGCTGCAAACATCTGTATGCATATCTGGATCATCCGGAATTTGGATTTATGAACATTCGCTTGCAGACATGGTTCCCCTACCATATTCAAATCTGTTTAAACGGGCGCGAATGGCTTCGTCGCAGCCTCCAAATGCAGGATATTGATTTTGTATCAAAATCCAATAAACTGCTCTATATTGCTGACTAAAAAGAGGCTCAAAATCTGCTCAACAGTCAGCTAAACGTTCAATGGGCGAAAATACTCAACGGATTTATCCCAACTATTTTTCCTACCATGGAACATACCCTTGGTCCCAAGTACTCCTACTATTGGACCATGTGGCAAAGCGAATGGGCGACCGATTTGATTTTCACCTCTCCGTCCGACTTGAATCCTCTCATGAATTCGCTGTTGAATCACGCCCTGACCACTGGAACAAGCACGCGCGTTCTCAAATACCTCGACCGACCGATTACCGCCAAGGGCAAACCCGACTTGCGCGCAAAAGACAGTGTCGTCACCCGCATTATGGATTTCAATGACGGCATGCGGGTTCGTCATTGGGTCGATCAAAACAGCGTCAAGGTTTACAACGAGCAAAACGTGCTTCGGGTTGAGATGACGATGAACGATCCTTCAAAATTTAAGGTGCATCGTCATAAACTGGGACAGCCGAAAAACGAGCCCAAATCAAGTCTTCCATTAAGAAAAGGTGTGGCCGATATCCCTCTTCGAGCCAAAATTTCTCAGGAAGCCAATGAACGTTTTATGAAAGATCTTGCCAACCTTCATGACAAAACCCCAATCCATGAATTGTTCAGTGACATCACGATTCAGCGAAACAAATCGGGGCGAGGTGTTCGAGCCATAGATCCGACTGGAAAAGACCGTGAATTACTTCAAGCAATCAGTGACCCTGCTTTCCGAATTTCAGGGTTGACGGACAAAATGCTCCGTCAGCGATTACAGCAAACACATTGGGCAAAGGGCCGAAATGACAAACAACTGTCGGCCCGAGTCAGTCGGCATCTGGCTTTGCTTCGTAATCACGGAATTATAAAAAAACTGCCGAGGCAGAATAGATATCAGTTGACCCAAAAAGGAACCAAGCTGACGACTGCTCTTAATGCGCTTTTAGCTGCTTCGACTGAACAACTTCTTGATTTAGCGGCCTAATGTGCATAAAAAATTTCTTGTTTTTTTTGACAGAAAAAAATCTGTAAGGCACTAAAGACATCTTGCTGTCCCACTTTCCTGCGAATGCCGAACAGGCCGATCAACCCGCTGCCCAGCAGCCACACCGCGGCAGGGATGGGCACTGGGGCCACGTCGGCAAAGGCGTCGATTTCCCCGCCGGCATAGTCGGGTAAGCCTTCCACCTTGATGTATTGAATCCAGTCATAATTGGATTCGGCCAAGTCAAAGCCGACGCCACCGGCTGACCCGT
>CAYNUX010000706.1:0-1850 GCA_964400115.1 uncultured Cytophagia bacterium | reverse complement strand
CGATCTAAGGATGCCGATCAGGCGATCGGTAGTCCCAAGGCAGTCGAATCTTTTGTGCTGCGTGTGATGAGTGCGCTTTTGGGTGTACAGTGCGATGCAAAGGCGCAGGGATATACCCTGTATCCGGTCAATCTGCCTGCGGTGCTCAAAGAGACACTGCCGGATCCGGGAAAAAAGGGAACCCTCGATATCACCTTTTATTCACCGGTCCCCGAAGGATTTACCTATATCGGCCGTAACCATCTGTTTGTCGAACAGCTTTGTCAGTTGGTTACCGCCAATGCGCTGGAAAAAGGAGGGGTGTTTCATATCGGTCGGGCTGCAGTGGTGCGCAGCACGCGGGTGCAGTTGAAAACCACGATCGTGATTTTCAGGGTGCGCAATGTGATCGAAAATAAAAAGAATGGCGATCAACTTATTGCCGAGGAGGCGATCATCTGGGGGTATTGTGGTACGCCGCAGCAGAGAGAATTCCTTTCACAAGAAAAGGCTACAGGCCTGCTCATAGAGAGTGAGGCCAGCGCCGACCTGTCGCCTCAGGCACGCGCTCAGTTTCTGGAAGAAGAGATCGAGCAATTGCAGCACCTGGCATCCGAGCGCGATGACCTGGCCCTGCAACGGGCCGAAATGCTGGTCGAGGCTCATGACCGTTTTCGCAAGGCCATGGGTGGGGGCGCATATCAGATCGTAAAATCGGTGTTACCCATGGATGTGCTGGGATTGTATATCTTGTTGCCGGGATAGGGGGGTATGAGAGTTACTATTAAAAGAGCACCTGTCGTCCCTCCGGGGCGAAAAATGGTTTTGCGATGCATACGCTATAAATATTTTGCCCCTGACGGGGCAAGTTTTGATATTTGATAGGTTACGCAGGATTTAATTTTACCATGACAATTGAACGTCATTTGATTTTTTTGTCCTGTTATCGCCAAAAGCATCTGTCCCGTTCGGGAGGAAATGTTTATAGAAACAATGAAATGAGCGATTTTACCGTCCCGTAGGGACGGAATGTTGATGGCGAGATGTGATCCAATTTTGACGCCCCTGGTTCAACATGCTAATAGCTCATAATCAGATTTTGCATATGTCAGAACACAACGAACAAAAAGGAATATATCATGGCAAACACCTACACCCAGATATACCTCCAATTCGTTTTTGCTGTTGAAAATCGCTACTGTTTGATCGGCCCACAGTGGAAAGAAGAACTGCACAAATATATTACCGGGATTGTGCAAAACAATAATCATAAAATGCTGGCAATAAATGCCATGCCTGATCACGTGCATGTTTTTGTTGGATATAAACCTAATCAATCTGTGTCAGATCTGTTACAGGACATCAAAGGGGATTCATCAACATGGATTAATGAAAAAAGATTTTTGCGTGGTCATTTTAATTGGCAAGCTGGATATGGCGCTTTTTCTTATTCTCATTCTCAAATTGATCGAGTAATAAAATATATTATGAATCAGGAGGTTCACCACAAAAAGAAAACCTTTCAACAAGAATATATAGAATTATTGAAAAAATGTGAGATAGATTATAACGAAAAATATATTTTCCATCCCATAGAATATTAATTTGCTTCACCAAACCAGATTATACAATCTGATCATCATGACCAAGACAGGATAGAATATGCAAGATTTTATTTTCATAATAAAAGACGACGGAAAGCTGATCGAGATGGAAAGAACAGATTATGTTACAGAAGACACTTTTCAAAATCTGCTAGAAGAATTCCCCTCATTAATACCTGGTGCACAAATAGACAGGGATAACCCCCGAAAGTGGCTGATGATTGGTCGTGAGGTTGGTATCCCAGGTGAGAAAAATGGTTTTGAACG
>CAYNUX010000705.1:0-1851 GCA_964400115.1 uncultured Cytophagia bacterium | reverse complement strand
CGCTTCAGTCTTGCAATAGCGAATCAGGCTGTCGAACATGGTCTTGGCCGAAAAATTCATTATGGATGGCACATACCGCTGTTTTTACATCGTTTTGATTAATGATAAAATATGTAGCAACCCTGGATGCTCCGGAAACGATCATTTCAACATTGACGTCGGCCATTGCAAGAGCCTTAAACGCGCGTGCGGCCAATCCTTTTGTCTCTGCCAGGCCTTCTCCAACCACGCCGACGAGTGAAGCATGAAGAATGGGTTCGATTTCATCCACATAACTGATCTCCAGAGAAGCGATAATCTCCTCGCTTTTAACAACATCTCTTTTATTTAACAGCAAATTCACTGCTGTTTGTGCGGTGATTACCGAAATGATATTGATATTTGCGTTCGTCAGAGCCGAAATAACACGCTTTAAAAATCCGATTTGATATCCCAGACTCGGTCCGATCAGTCTTAACGCGCCAATCTCATGATTAAAGGTCACACTTTTAATGATCTGCTCATGTTGTTGTCTCTCCGGGCCGATCACAGAGCCCCTCAGAGAGGGTTTAAAGGTGTTTTTAATGACGGCCGGAATATTCTTTTTAGCCAGGGGTTCTACGGAACGCGGATGAAGGATTTTGGCTCCGAAATAAGAAAGCTCCGCCGCTTCGTCATAGGAAAGATGAAGCAAGGGTTTTACATTTGCAGCCATTTTAGGATCAGCGGTCATAAAACCGTCTACATCTTTCCAGATTTGCAGTTCATCACAAGACATAGCGTAGGCCACCACAGCTGCACTATAGTCTGTACCTCCCCGGCCAAACGTAATCACACGATGATCGGTCGTCCTGCCAAAAAATCCGGTGATCACAGGTATGGTACCAGTGCGCAAAAAAGGGTTCAGATGGTTGGGCAACCGTTCACTGATAGCATTCAAATCCGCGTTGCCATACCCATAATCACCGGTCGCGATGATATCGATCTGATCGGCATCCAATGCGACAGCTTGTTGATTCTTGTCGAGCAAACATCCGGCAACGAGCTGCACGGCCAGTCTCTCGCCCATGGATACGACAAGATCCCGGGTTCGACAAGTGCATTCACCCGTGTAAGCGATGCCATACAATAACTTTTCCAATCTGGACAGGATATAATCTGTTTCATCCAGAATTTTACGCCGATAAACCATTGATTTTATACAGCCCAGGATCAATTCATGATGCAAGACTTGCAAATAATCGAGCAAGCCAGCGATTTTTCGATCAGTCTCAAGCGCCTCGCCTGTGCTTTTGATCAAGTGATCAGTAACACCATGAACAGCGGACACGATAACGATTTTTTGGTCATCAGGTTCACTGATAATTAGTTCTGCAACCTGATCTAATGATTCAAGGCTCTTGAGCGACGAGCCTCCAATCTTCATGGTGATCATAAAAGATTCTCACGACTGGCAAGTTCGGCATTCAAAATAGAGCCACCTGCTGCCCCTCTGACCAGGTTATTTGAGAGTGTCACAAAGCGGATAATAGGTCCATCGACAGAAAGACGCCCGACAGTGACGGCCATTCCGCGAGCTCGATCAGGTGAGCCTGCATTCACATCCAGGCGTGGCTGGGGTCGCAGAGGATCCTCGCTGAACAAGACCGGCTTTTGGGGTGCAGTCGGCAGTCCCTTTACTGCGTTTGGCGATTGATATCCTTGAAAGAGAGACTGAACCATCTCTTCATCTGCTTCATTCTTTAGCTCGACATGGACAGAAATCATATGGCCTACGACGGTTGCGACACGAAGACAATGTGCATGAATCTCCCAGGTTGTAGGACTGATCTGCGACTCTGCAACCTCGGAGATTCATGCACATTGTCTTCG
>CAYNUX010000704.1:0-1852 GCA_964400115.1 uncultured Cytophagia bacterium | reverse complement strand
TCTTTTGTGACCTATAAACCGTCAGGGGGGATGGCGCAGGAATGGCAAACCCCGGAAAACGACGGTCATAATGTCGAGATCATTACCCAAAAATCTCTCGAGTTTATGGAACAGAACAAGGACAAGCCCTTTTTTCTCCATGTCCCCCACAATACCATTCACACCCCATTGATAGAAAAAGAAAAACTCATCGCCAAATACGAGGCCAAGCCCGGTGCCGGAAAGGATGAAAACAATCCGGTCATCGCAGCCATGACCGAAACCCTGGATAACAGCGTCGGCCGTATCATGGACAAATTGGATGAATTGGGACTGGCAAAAAATACCCTGCTGATCTATTTTTCCGATAACGGTGGGCTGGAAAGAGCCGCCGACCAGACCCCCTTGCGCAGTGGAAAAGCGAGTGTGTATGAAGGCGGTATTCGCGTGCCGTTTATCGTCAGGTGGCCCGGACGTGTCAAACCCGGTTCGGTGAGTCACGAGCTCACGACCAGCGTCGATTTCTTTCCGACACTGCTCGATGTGGTGAACGCCGGTCAAAGCTACGAAAACATCGACGGCACAAGTCTTGTCCCGGTATGGACCGAATCCGGTTCCCTGGATCGCGATGCCATCTATTGGCACTATCCGCACTATCACAGCTCAGGCGAAGCTCCCTGTGGTGCCATCAGAAAAGGAAAATACAAACTCATCGAATGGTATATCCCGACAATCTGGAATCTGGACGGCCAGATCGAATTGTTCGACCTGGAAAACGATCTGGATGAATCCAATAATCTGGCCACAAAAATGCTGGAAAAAGCCGCAGAGTTGCGAGAACAACTACATCAGTGGCGCGAACGAGTTGGGGCACAGATGCCGGTCAAGAATCCGGATTATCAGCCGCAGTCATGATTCTATCATTCTCGTTATCAGCCTCGGCTGTCATCCTGTAAGGATCTTTGTTGGTGACCTCCGGGGTGATGCAAATGATCGATGCTGGATGCTGGATGTCTATCTCGGCTGTCATCCTGTAAGGATCTTTGTTGGTGGCCTCCGGAGTGATGCAAATGATCGATGCTGGATTCTGGATACTGGATGCTGGTATGGGCAGGTTAGAGCCGTTCTTTAGGGTAAAGACCTTTTTTGGGGCCAAGACCTGACAGGTTAAAAGAAACCTGTCAGGTCGTCTGTATAGTTTGGGGTGTGCAAGTTTAGAGTTTTTAGAAGGTCAGTGTCTTTTTTGGGCCAAGACCTGACAGGTTAAAGGAAACCTGTCAGGTCGTCTGTATAGTTTGTGGCGTGCGGATTATCCGTTCAGAGTCTTTTTTTAGGCAAAGACCTTCCGTCACCCACTTACACTTACACACACACACTCTCTCTCTCTCTCTCTCTCAGTCTCTCCCTCTTCAAGTCTCCGTCACTCCTCTTTCTCTCAGTTCTAGAGTCGGTGTGCAGATCGTGCGGGCTCGGATTCTGAGTAATTCGATCCAATCTATATATCAGTTGAAGGGTAAAGAAGACGAGTATTCTTGTCCTGATAGTTAATGATAATAATTGGCGCTGTATGAAGCAATAGTAAAAAAATGATGAAACGCACTTAATGTTGAGCATATGGTTGATCGCCTTGATTACATATTCTATGACCCATGGATACGACAAACTCCAGGTCGATATAAATTGATGAAAAATATCTTGAATTTTTTAGTAAATTTTCTTATACTAACAAGCTTTAAATCACCCGGGCCCGTAGCTCAATGGTAGAGCAACGGACTCATAATCCGCAGGTTGTAGGTTCGAATCCTACCGGGCCCACACGCAGAGCCTCTGATTCTTTTGGGATTAGGGGCTTTTTTTATGAACCCCTGTTATT
>CAYNUX010000703.1:0-1854 GCA_964400115.1 uncultured Cytophagia bacterium | reverse complement strand
GGTGCTGACGGGATTGATCTACAAGAGCGCCGATGCGCATGACATCCGGGATTATTGGGAAACAAAACCAACTCATCAGTCATTCAAGCCAATAACAGAGCAGTTGTGCCTTGAGGGCAGCCCACTCCTTGAAGCGTTTCGCGAGCGGTCCGAGGACACGGAAAAAAATCAGATTCGCCCTGTGGGCAGTTGGCCGGAAAACGTTCAGAAAAAAATCCGGGCACAGGGAATCGGAGAGTTTCACTCCATTGAATTGTGGATGGCCAATCAATGCCTTGGGGTATTGGTTGTCGCCATGGAAAGAGATGAGCCGATCCTCCAGGAAGACCTGGCTCGCGCTCAACAAATTGCCATGCTGCTGACGTCTTCGCTGCAAAACGCCCGGCTGATTTATCAAATTCAGGTGAAAAATAATCAGTTGGAAAAAACAGTCAAGGAGCTGGAAGAGGCGAATCGGCATCGCGATCAATTTTACCGCTTCCTGATTCATGATCTAAACAAGCCGTTGGCCGCCATTGTTGGAACGTCGGGGCGAATCCTGAAACGATCGGATTTGAGCGACGACCTTGTTGTGCGTTTGCAGCGCATCAATAACTCATCCATGAGACTGCGCGATTACGTGGAACAAATGCTCAATTTCGAGCGCGTTCGGCGCGGGGAAATATCCTTCAAAATTCAACATATTAATGCCGAAAAAGAAATTCAGGAAATCGCCAACATGACGTTGGAAAAACATCCCGAAGCGGATCTTCAGGTTATTCTGAATTCAAGTTCGGAGAAAGCGATTGTTCAGACGGACTGCCTGCATTTTCAACGTATTGTCCAAAATCTTTTAGACAATGCGGCGAAGTATGGAAAGGGAAAGATTATTTGTCAAATTTCCCAAAATCATGCGGAGCTGAATGTCGGAATTTGGAACAATGGGAATTCTATTCCAGAACATGAGCATAATGAAATTTTCAACGAATTTCGACAACGGGATGGAGACAGGTCAAAGGGGTTTGGCATTGGACTGGCCTCTGTCAAATACATGATTGAAAACCTCAATGGCAGCATCAGCGTGCGCACACCAGAAAAGGGCGGAACCAGTTTCGATTTCACTCTTCCACTGCGCTGGCCAAAAAAAGAAAGAGCGAAGGAATGAGCGATCCTCTAATTCATTTGATTGAAGATGATCAGGACTTTGGGTCTTATGTTATTGAGATGCTGGAAGATTCCGACTACGAACGCGTGGCTTGGTTTCAGGACGGGATCGAAGGGCTGAACGCTGCACTTGCTGATATTCCTGACCTTGTGATTTTAGACCTGAATTTACCGACGCTTCGCGGCGAAGAAATCTGCCGCTTGCTTCGATCTTCACGACTCAACACAGCGACCAAAATTTTGATTTGCTCGGACATGCCCCAGGCCAAACAGCGCGAGTTGGAAATGCTCCAGATTGGCGCTGATCGATATGTCAAAAAACCGTTCCATGAAGATTCTTTTCTCGCCGACATTCGCAAACTGCTCGGCTATGAGGAATCAACAAATTCTGAGCTGACGAAAATCGAACAGGATTCAAATCGAGAGGTTACTTCAGAGGATTGTGAAGTTACCACTGATGCCATGAGCTATCCAGCGCCGAGGGCTGATCGTGAAAAAAAAGAGCGTGCAATCACCTCTTCCATGTTCGAGGGCTATCGATTGGAAAAAGTCATTGGAGGCGGAGCATCGGGCACCGTTTACCGGGCGCGCCAGGAGCGATTAGATCGCTATGTTGCCTTGAAAGTATTCCTCAAGGATCAAAACCAAACAGCGGAAGAATTGGAGAGATTTATTTTCGAGGCCAAACTCATGGCCAAGCTTGAACATCCC
>CAYNUX010000702.1:0-1874 GCA_964400115.1 uncultured Cytophagia bacterium | reverse complement strand
CCTGTCACCCTGCACTATGAAGAGGGTAAAGACCTAAAAAAGGCTATAGTGGAAAGCGGCATGATATGCCAGACCGGTACCCAGCAACGCTGCGGTTCGCATTACATTCAAGCCAAAGAACGTTTTTTTAGCGGTTCCGATTTGCTGGGAGATATTGTGTTTATTCGCACCGTGTGGAGTAATTTCGGATGGCAGCGCCGTACTATCGAACCGAGGCCCAAACCGGACAACTTTGATTGGGAACGTTTTTTGGGTCCCGCTCCTAACGTGCCTTTTGACTGGGCACGGTACGATGCCTGGCGTAATTACAAAGAGTATGGCGCCGGAATCCTGTCCGATTTATTGACACACTGGGCCGATGTCGGCCAATGGATGATAGACGATCCCAATCCATTGAACGCCGTAACTACCGGTGGCATATATTATCTAAAGGACGGACGTTCGAACCCGGATACGGTAAACTCTATATTGCAATACAGAAATGGTATCAATATCACTTTTGAGTGTTCGGTCATGCCTGTGAAAAACGAACGCGCCTCAGTATTGTTTCATGGCACCAAAGGGAAACTGGAATTGTTCCGTCGCGGATATCTATATACACCGCACGACGGAGAGCCGGAATATGTTAAACGGGAAAAAGATTTGAATGAAGAGCATGTTCTGGATTTTTTCAACGCAATTCGGGATAACCGCCAGCCTCTGGCCAATATCGATGTGGGGTTGCAGGCGGTTAAACCTTCACATTTGGCAGTTGCAGCATATTGGTCCGGGCACCGGGTGAACTTTAGCGCAGATCAAACACGAATCCTTGAAATGTAAAAAGAAATGCGCATAAACAGGATATGAAAGTAAAGAGGTGATAAATGGATAGACGACAGTTTACAAGACTGGGCCTTGCTGCTACGGCTGCCTGTTTCGGACTGGTAAATTGCCGCAGAACCGAAACCAGCTCTCAAAATATTCGATGGGCCATGGGTTGGATTCTTTGGCGGGGCTTTGATGGCAAAGAAATGAAATTAACCGACGCCTTTCAAGATCTAAAAGATCTGGGCGCCGACGGGATCGAACTGACCTTGCGGAAACGAGAATTTAAACAATTCAATGTGACACCTGAAAAGGTTAAAGAAATGTTGGACGAATACGGGCTGGCTGTTTCCGGGAATTACTTTTCCGAACCTTTTTATGAACTATCCCGGTTTCCGGAAATCCGTGCTACAATGCAGGAGAAAATTGACAGTCTAAAGGTGTTTGATGCTAAATATATCATAGTCGGGCCGCCAAAGCCTCCCAAACAGGGCGACCGTATGGAAACAATAAAGTCGATGGGACCGGTTCTGAATGAATTGGGGAAAATCGCGCAGGATCAGGGTGTAGAGATCGGTATTCATCCGCATCTCAAAACAATCATCGAGACGCCGAAAGATATCCATGCCATTATGGATGCCACTGATCCACGCTATGTGTACATGTCTCCGGATACCGGGCATATGCATCTGGGCGGGGGAGATGTTGTCGAGATATTGACCTTGTACCGAGACCGGCTCAATTATTTTCATTTCAAGGATGCCTCAGGTGAATTTATTTTTCCCGATTTTAAACCGAATCTACGCGAGTTGGGAAGCGGTGAGATTGATTTCCCGGGGGTGATGCGGTTGCTTTGTGATATAAAATACAACGGCTGGATCAATGTGGAGCAGGATAGCACAAAGTTGACACCGAGAGCATCCGCTGAAAAAAGCATGGAATACATCAATAATACATTAAAACCCATTTATACCTGAATTTATATTTTTTCTGAATTTTTAGGCATCTTCTACTCTATGCTCAAACCCTTGCACCTTGAGAAATATTTTTGTATCTTATTTGCCTTTTAA
>CAYNUX010000701.1:0-1878 GCA_964400115.1 uncultured Cytophagia bacterium | reverse complement strand
GTTGTTTTGCAATAATTTCAAGCTGTGTGCCCGGAAATATCATAGTTGGTTGCAATTGTGTTTCTGCTCCATACTTTTCTAATTTTTTCATCAAAGCAATGGTTTTCTTGATGTCATTTTCTTCTTCTTCAGGATGGGAAAACATGAAATAAGCAGATGTCTTGATGCCAAGCTTTTTTGTACGCTTGCAAAAAGCAATTGCATCATTTTGCTTTTCTTGGCTTTCGTTATTGCATATTTGATCAGGCCTGTAAATGGTGATTTCATTTTCCTCTCTTCTTGACAACTAATTATTCATTAATTCTTCCGTCCGTACCAGATGGCCACACTCTCGTAGTGCTGCTCGCAGTCGTTGGCATGGCCGTGCTCTATGGATGCCCGCAGGCTTTTGTAGAAATGGATGGGGTCGCGTAGGTGGAAGCGGTATGTTACGTATCGCCCGTCGTAGAAACGGTCGCGGTCGGGGGTCAGGTCTTTTTCATGGTGCGTCACCCCGTGGTCAAAGGCCATGTAAGGACGGTGATAGCCCCAAGACATGCCAAAGTAGTCCTCTGTGCCCGTGCCGTGGAGTGTGGGCGGATAGCCCTCGCCGTCTATAAAGAACATATCGTCGCCCTCGTACCACTTGCCGTAGCGGTCGGGGTGCGATTCCACGCACATGATGGTGCCCACGTAGCGACCGCGATAACCTTCTATCTTCGTGAAAAAGTAATTGTGCTCATCCGTGCGGTTGCTGATGCTGTCATGCTGTGCCTTGTAGGTTTCGGCATAGTGTTCACGGTTATAGTCTGCATGAAAGAGAAGGCTATTGTCCGGCATTTTGGTCTCAAAATAATCCACATAAAAGAACAGGTGCATCTCTTCTGAGGATGTGTTGCTGATCTCTATCTTTACTTTTTCCTTGAAGGGCATGGGCCAAGTGCTGTTGAAACTGCCGAGGCAGACATTGTCTTCCGGGCAGTCTGAGTTGATGGGCCTTGCGCGCATCAAGTTCAGTACCGGGGTGTTCACATCGTTCACGCGCCAGGGGCCGGTACAGAAAAACATCCCAAATGGCACATCATCAACCGTTTTTTCGTCATCGAACCACATATTTATCCGCACTTTGTCCAGATAATTGGAATCTGCCTGATACATGGTAAACCACATGCGGGCGATATAGCCCATGGCTTCTTGGTCAATGATAAACACGGAACTGTCAGGCGGGATGACCCAAAAGTCGCGGTTCTGCCCTGTGGGGTTGAAAGATGAGCTGCGTTTGCGCTCACCGGCCACGTCTTTCCACAGCGCGTTCAGGTCTTGGTTCAGCACCGGGAAACCATCGCTTTTCACTTCTTCGTTTTTCGTCTTAATTTTTTTGCAGGCAAGGGTAAAAAATAAACCAGCAATTGCCATGAAAATTAAAAGATTTTTCATTTTTTTTCGATTTTCTTATAATATGAAGCGGTTATATTATACAGTTGGTTGTAAGCTGGCGGTATTACTTCCTTTTTAATTTTATCTCCATATCCCAATGGAATTCACTGTCTGTTTTTATATCAATAGCGTCTGTGTTCTTTAGTAAGAACTCTGCCAACTGCTCTTCATTAAAATCGTAATAATCACCTTGCATAATTAAATCACAGAATATGTCTGAAATGCTGCTTGGCTTTCTCTTTGGGTTTAAGAATTCAACACAAAGTCTCAATGTATCTGAATCAAGCTTAATTATTTTCGGTTTTACAATCCAATTATAATCAGTCTCTGATTTACCTAATCCATGCAATGCTTCAATTATTTCATGTATTCCAAATCCAACCTCATAGTTATCTCGATACATGGGTGTAATGAACTCCAATGTATCTGCAAATCGTTTATTTAGATTGAGTGCTTCCGCAA
>CAYNUX010000700.1:0-1879 GCA_964400115.1 uncultured Cytophagia bacterium | reverse complement strand
GAGTGAAAAACCCAGCCACGCGGCTTTAAAATGTCGACCAAACCGTTTCAGGATGGCATAAATCAGCAATGCATTGAGCGGTACGCTCACAATGTAAATTACAGACAGATAGCGATAGACAAAATGCTTTGCGCCAAAGAAAAACACATAAAAAACAAACAGAAAACCTACAAAAACCAGCATGGGTTCAAAAGCCCGGGTTTGTTGTGCTGAAAATTTGTCCTGACGTCTGTACAAAACAACCAGCACCAGGCTCAGCAATATCACCGCGATCATGGAATAGACCATCGAACCACCGGGCACAAAGCGATCGAGGATCGACTTGTGCGGGAGATAGGAAATGGGATACAGCAGATTACTCAGGTTGTAGAATAATTTTTCAATATTGCCGATCACGGACGGCTCTGTGGTCTTGTTAGTCAGGCTCTGCGCAGCTCCGCTTATGGGAACGATGCTTTTAAAATATAGAATGTTATAAATCCACCAGGGCAACGAGGTGATTACAGAAACCAGTCCGAACACGGTGACCTGCTTAAAAGCTGTTACCCACTGATCACGATGCCTGTACAAATGAATCAGACAAAACGAGAGAACCAGAAAGGCAGCATCAATACGGGTCAGTACGGTGAACCCGAGAATGACACCAAACCCGGCATAGCCCAATAATCCTGGTCTTTTGCGTAAAAGTTCCTGATAGACATGCAGCGACAAAAGGATAAAAATAAAATACAAACCGGTTTCGAGGCCTTTCATTTTGAATGAAAACACCGGAAAGGCGGCACACCAGATCATCAGAGAAAGCAGAGCAAGGGACTCTCCTATTTCTCGCTCCTTCCATTGTGCCCTGACAAACCGGTATAAAAAAATGGCACTCAATACGGCCAGCACAGCATTGACCCAATAAGCGATCCGTATTTGACCATATAATCCGGCAGGAAAGATCTTGAAAAAGAGCGCATAGATAAAGACGATGAGCGGCTGAAAACCATTGGTGAGCATTTTTCCATCGATGGTGATGCCGTCGCCTTTTGCAATATAATGAGCGACTGTCAGAGCATAAAAGGTGTCATCATCGCATGGGGAGCTGGCGAGATTCTCATCGGGACGAAAAGCCAGCACAAAGTGCCCCATCAAAACGACAACCGCCACGATGATAGCGATTCTCTTGTTGAAAAGGTGGTTTGAGTTCATCCCCCGATTCCCCGGTTTGGATTGATCAGGAAAAGATCGATCTTGAAAATCTAATTGTTCAGCAAATGTACACAAAAATTTTACTGAATTTCTATCTTTGTTGCAACTCTTTTTTTGTTTAAAAAAAACACAAACTGTGTTGATCGAATGGAGATTAAAAATGTTCAGTTTCCCAGCGTTTAGGGGCAAAACCTCAAAAAAAAGGTCCCGGCATTCAACCGGGAACCCACTTGTTTCGATGGTACAAGGCCGAATCAAGCAAACTGGGGCTAGTTGATCACGCCGTGATATCTGGCCATGTAATACGGCAGCAGATAAAAGGTCCCTTCAAATTCTCGTGTACCGTTGCCACCGGAAGCCAATTGATAGGCGTCCTGATTAAAACGCACATCGTCGCGTTCGTCTATGGGCAGGGCTGTGCCGTCAATATGCCAGCCCACACCGGGACGCTGGCGCGGTGCCTGATCAAAGACCACATCCAGCCGGTGCGTATTATCGATCCTGTAATCGATGAGATCGAGGGGGATGCGTCGCAGGGTTTCCAGGGTGTGATGGAGATGGGCATCCGCACGGTAGAGCTCCTTGACTTTGAGTTCCGCATAAGAACCGCCTTCCGGAAAGACATCCGCCGAATTATAGGCAGATCGGAAGAGCGTCGTGTAGGGAAAGAGTGTAGATCTCGGTGGTC
>CAYNUX010000699.1:0-1879 GCA_964400115.1 uncultured Cytophagia bacterium | reverse complement strand
TGGGAGATAATGGGGGGATGGGGTGTTAGTGATGGCATTGTGAAAGGGGGTATGGTGATGCATACGGTTGTTGATGCTGCGGTTGAGCAGAATGGACATAATCTCTGGTATGAAGACCAGAGTACGGAAGAGATAGAAGACGCATTCCCTATCAATGAATATGACTTCCTGTCATCACCGAGCGATTTCACGGTGCAAACATGGGGCCATTTCGTTGAAACCGGCGTGATCACTATTCCAGGGTTTCTCAGGCGGTATACCTGGGACAGAGAACAGGCCTCCCGATTTATCCAATCCTTGACCATAGGGTTTCCCGTTCCACAAATATTTTTGTACGAATCGGGACGAAACAAATTTCTAGTTGTTGATGGACAGCAGCGTGTGTTGACGATGTACTTTTTCATAAAGGAACGATTCCCCAAGAAGGAAAAAATTGCAGAGATACAGTATATATTCCAAGAACATGGGTATTTTCCGTCCCAATTTTTTGAAAACGATGATTTTTTTGATCCATTTACTCTGTATCTCCCGGAGTACAGCAACAAAAAACGTAACGATTTCCTTGCACATACCTATTCTGAACTTGACCTTGATGTCAGAACAACCTTTGAGGGGCGCTCTGTACGTGCTGTTATTCTCAGGCAGGTTGACCCTGAAACCAATACTATGCTCATTCATGAAATCTTCCACCGCTTGAATGGTGACGAAACGAACCCGAACGCTCAAGAAATTAGAATGAGTCTGCATCACTCGGATTTCTATACCATGCTGACCCGCATCAATAGAGCCGAAGCATGGCGGCGACTGGTCGGTATTCCCGAACCGGATGCGTGCTTGAAAGACCTGGAGTTTTTACTGCGTGGCTTTGCCATGCTGGTCAATAGCCAGGAGTATGGCTCCTCAATGGCGCAATTTTTGAATGCATTTTCAAAACAGGCCAGAGCATTTGACCTCAGTACGGTATATTACCTTGAATCGCTGTTTCATTCATTTCTGGCGAGCTGTGCAAAACTCCCGGATAATGTGCTGTGGACAACGACCAATCGGTTTAGCATTACGCTCTTTGAATCGTTCTTTGTCGCGGTGTGCTGTACACCCTACGAACATAAAACCCTGGTTTCGGGAACCATTGTGCCGGAATCGGTGAATCGGCTCAAGTCTGACCGCGAATTTCTTGCGGTGGCTGAACGCACAACATCCAGTAAAGCCAATGTACTGGAACGCTTGCAACGGGCCCAGGAGATTATTCACGTTCAATAGTTTGATTGATATATGAAAATAACCAGCATTGACCGCCTATACCAAGATAACGACGCATTGCTTGGCTATCTAGAACACCATGGTGAAGCATCGCTGAAAAGTGTTGTTGAAACACTCTTCCCAAAAACATTGCTGCTGGCTGCTGCAAGCTATTTTGAAGATCAGATCAAGCAAAGTTTGAAAGATTTTTTTGGGGAACAGTCCCATGATATTGTCGTACAGTTTTTGCAGAACAAAGCGATTGAGCGGCAATATCATACCTATTTCCAATGGGATAAAAACAACGCAAACAACTTCTTCGGGTTATTTGGAAAAGAGTTTAAGGCGTTTATGACCGCCGAAGTCAACCACGATCAAGCGTTCAAGGAGTCCATACCCGCATTTCTGGAATTGGGACGTTTGCGAAATCAGCTTGTGCATGAGAATTTTGCAACGTTCCCCCTGGACAAGACCGCGCAGGAGATTTACGAACTCTACCAGCAAGCGGCTCTGTTTGTCGAAACCTTCCCCCACAAACTGCGTACATTTGTAGAAGGGTCTGCGGACACCTCGCCACAGTGACCACCTTCCTCAAATACCCCCTCACCTTCGCTCTCGTCATCATAGCCACCTTCGGCGG
>CAYNUX010000698.1:0-1884 GCA_964400115.1 uncultured Cytophagia bacterium | reverse complement strand
TCATAAAGCGTTCCAGGGAAATGGGTTTCAGTAGATAATCGAGGGCGTTGAGTTCAAATCCGTCGAGGGCGTAATTCGGATAGGCCGTAGTGAAAATGACCATCGGCGGCTTTGACAGCGTTTTCAGGAAGTCGATTCCGGTTAATTGGGGCATTTGAATGTCCAGGAACATCAAATCGATGGACTCGCTCTTGAGCACCTCATTGGCTTCCAAGGCGTTATTGCACTTCCCGATGAGGTTTAGTTCGGGAATTTTTTCGATATACGTTTCCAGTACATCCTGAGCCAACGGCTCGTCATCCACAATAATGGTATTCATATAGTTGATTTTAGTCGAGTTCAATGGTTAAATCTACCGCATACGTATTCGGATTGTTGTCGATCCGCAGATCGTAGCGATCCGGGTAAATCAAATTCAACCGGCGGTGCACATTCACCAGGCCGATTCCTCCCGAGCGTCGGTTGGGATCAGCTTTTGGCTTTACGGGAGCCTTGGTATTTTCAATCTTAAAGTGTACGGTCCTGCCCTCCACCCGCATTTGAATACGGACGAACCCGTGGTCAATATGGTTGCTTAGTCCGTGTTTAAATGCATTTTCCAGAAATGGAATGAACAGCAGAGGTGCAATTTCCTGCTGTCCTATCTGGCCTTCCACTTCGAAGGAAATATCCATATTTTTTCCTTGCCGCAATCCCTCCAGGTCCAGGTAATTGCGGATGTAATGGATCTCCTTGCTGAGCAATACCCTTTTTTCATTGCATTCGTAGAGCATATACCGCATCATTTCCGATAGCTTGATCACGATCTCGGGGGCCTGCTCTGATTTTTTTAGCGTAAGCGCATACAGATTGTTCAGGGTGTTAAATAAAAAATGCGGATTGATCTGGGATTTCAGGAACCGCAATTCAGTTTGCATGGTTTTGGTTTCCAGTTCTTGTTTGTCCTTTAGCTGTCGGGCCCAATCAGTCACAATCTTAAAGATGGTCGAGGCTCCCGCAATGAAAAAAGTGGTCAGGAAATATGCGTACTGGTTATCAATAATATCCTGTTGCGCTTGGGGCATCACCGAGAATTTGACGTAGAACACAAGCATTTTCAGGGGGGTGATGATCACCGCTGCCAACACAAGTAGTATTCCATATGTCAGGAACCGGTTTTGGGTCAGGTAATTGGGGATAAGGTAGAACAGGTTGAAATAGACGATCAACCCATAAAAACAGATGTTGATTAACTCATTGGACAGGGTGAATACAAAACCCCGCTGGGTTCCTTCCAGGATGGTGAGGATCAGCAATACGGCCAACCAGAAAAGTATATGGTATACTGCCCGGGTGGTTAGGAATTCAAATAGGTGCGTCCGCAGGTTATCTTTGTATGCTTTGTCCATGCAATCAGCGATCTTTTGTCGAAAGATACACCAAAACAATTTTTTCCAAAAAATTGAAGGTACTGGTAGCCGTCTGTATCTTCCACCTTTTTGGATTAAGATTGTACATCTTTCTACTAACGGAGATCGCTCTGTCGTTTTACTCCATCGCTTTAAGATTGCAAGGGCCCGGTGGTCCCTTGCTGTCAGACCAGTCGGGCAAGCCCTCCTTTTTAGTAGTAAGACTAATCGGCAACGGTTGATAAACAGAGCCAGCACTTCTTCGCGATATTTCAGCGGCCGAGCCGGAGGATCGTGCGCCATTCTTACTACTAAAAGAGAGCTTGCTCCCGGGTTAAAAATGAGCCCGTACGGGCGAATGGTCTACTAACGAGACAGCCCGCGACCGATTGATCTTTTCTTCGTAGTTTTGCCTCCTATTTTAAAAGAATACCAAAAAGACGTCGGAAACTATATGGTATATCTGCCCCGCCGCGAGCGATTTAATGCCGCCCAC
>CAYNUX010000697.1:0-1885 GCA_964400115.1 uncultured Cytophagia bacterium | reverse complement strand
AATGTAAAGAAATGCATCCATGGATCACTGGAGCGACTTGGCGTTGATGCGCTGGATCTTATACAATTGCATTGTGTTCCTACCCGAGTCATGCAAAAAGGTGATATTTTCGACTGGTTACGTGAGTTCAAGCAAGAGGGATTGATCAAACATTTTGGCGCCAGCGTAGAGTCTATGCAAGAGGCAGACCTTTGCATGCAGCAGGATGACCTCGCCTCGTTGCAAATCATATTCAATATATTTCGACAAAAACCCATCAACACGATATTCGATACCGCCAGGGCTAAACAGGTTGCACTTGTCGTGCGACTGCCCCTGGCCAGCGGGCTGTTGAGCGGCAAATTCGATCGCAATACGACTTTTGACGAGGATGATCATCGTCAATTCAACCGCAATGGTGAGATGTTTAATGTCGGAGAGACGTTTGCCGGTTTGCCTTTTGAAAAAGGCGTGGAACTCGCCGGTGAGCTCAAAGAACTGCTTCCGGACAATCTGCCCATGGCTGCCTGGACCATGAGATGGATCCTTGACCATGATGCTGTGAGTGTTGTCATCCCCGGGGCCAGTAAACCCAAACAGGCCAGACAAAATGCAGCGGTCTCAGACGTAAAACCTCTATCGGATGAATTGCACCAGACATTGGCCCAGTTCTACGAGTCAAACGTTAAACAACATATTCGCGGCCCCTATTAACCGACATCAGAGCGGGCGTTTCTTAAAGTCCGGGCGCTCGCCTTTACCCCTTTTTCCCTGGATCTTGTGACAGGTTCCCCTAACAGAGTGTGCTCTGGTGCATTACAGTCAAGATAAAAAAACATCTGACGGAAAGGCCTGCCTGTAAAAAAAAATATTGGATTTTTTGGATATTATAATTACACTAGCATTCAAATCATAAACACTGCTCTGTCGACATTATGAAATAGGGTCAAACCTGGAAACACTCTCCCTTTTTGGATCTGGAAAATGAGAAATTTGTTTTTTACTCTGGTATTCATCGGCTTTGGACTTGCTCATTCGAGCCAGGGATATGATGAATTCTCTGGAATCGAATTTGACGTAAATGGGTTTCGCTATATGAATGCGCAGCAAGTCCGTTCACCGATTCGTATCGATGGCCAATTGGACGAGGCGGAATGGCAAAACGCCTCTTTTCAAGGGCATTTCATACAGCGGGAACCGATATTCGGAGAACATGCCACGGAAAAGACCCGAGTGGCGGTCTTGCATGATGATCATTACTTGTATATCGCTGCCAGATGTTATGACTCAGACCCTGATAAAATCATTGCCCGGGAAATGCGTCGCGATGCGCGCATGGACAGCGATGATCATTTTCAGTTTGTCATCGATACTTACCACGACCGTCGCAACGGATTCTACTTTGTCGTGAATCCCAATGGCTGTCAACGGGATGCCTCTTTTGGAGATGAGGGAAAGAGTTACAACTCTGATTGGGATGGAATCTGGCAATGCCAGTCCACAATTGATGACCAGGGCTGGATCGCTGAAATTGCGATTCCATGGAAGACCCTGCGTTTTGCGCAAACCGATACCGCAACGTGGGGAATCAACTTTTCCAGAATGATTTGTCGTAAAAACGAAGAGGTCTTTTGGCAACCCATTCCCCGCGACGCCGGCAGGATGGGCATGTTCCGGCTCTCCATGGCCGGGTCCCTGACCGGACTCACAAAGTTGCAGGATGGTGGCAATTTTGAAATTGAACCCTATATTCTTGGTGGTGGTTCGAGGGACATGACCACGGCTTTCCGGACCCAACAGGTGGATGACCTCGGCATCGATGCTAAAATCAGAGTGACCTCGAACATGGGTGTCAATCTCACCTGGAATACCGATTTTGCCCAGGTCGAAGCAGATCAGGAACGGG
>CAYNUX010000696.1:0-1896 GCA_964400115.1 uncultured Cytophagia bacterium | reverse complement strand
GACTGGAAGAATAGTCGCCTGCTGCGTTGATCTTGGCCTTCATTTTCTGAAGGCCATTTGCCGAGATAAAGCCTCTCTTTTTTCAGATAATCTGGCTCTGATTGAAACAAAAATACCGGCAACATCGTTTCCTTTTCAGAAGCTAATAATGGCGCGGTTTCCACGTTGACAGCACACCAACTTATTTCTAAAGTTTGATTAGGTGTGAATAACTGAGCTGATCGCGCCAAATACATGAGGATAAATCAATGCCTGAGTATTATTACGAGGCCCTGGAACGGGGCGGCAAACAGGTCAAAGGCATCATCGAAGCTGCCAACGAAGATATTATTATCGAAAAGCTTCGGGGGATGGGCTATTACCCGCTAAAGGTTGTTGAGCAGAAAACAAGTGCTGCCAACGTCGACCTGTTCGCTCTTCCTGGCGTGCGAAATGTCATGCACCGTGTGAAATTCAAGCACGTGATGGTTTTCACCAGGCAGCTTGCGACGTTGATTGATGCTGGCCTTCCGATTTTGAGGTCGCTTTTTATCCTCACCGAGCAGGTTGAGTCGGTTATTTTCAAAGAAAAAATTGCTCAGATTGCCAAGGATATTGAGGGTGGTTCTTCCCTCTCCGAAGCAATGTCGAAGCACCCGAAAATTTTCGATAACCTTTATGTCAACATGGTAAGGGCAGGCGAAATCGGCGGTGTTTTGGAAGCTGTTCTGAATAAGATTGCTTACTTCCTGGAAAAACGCCAGGCGCTCAAAGGGAAAGTAAAGTCAGCAATGATGTATCCGGTCGTGGTTTCCGTGCTGGCTGTCTTGATTGTGGCCTTTATTCTCTGGAAGATTATGCCGAAGTTTATTGATATTTTCGAGCAACTGGGCGCCGAGCTGCCGGGGCTGACCCTGATGCTGGTGCAAGCTTCGGACATATTACGGAACGAAACCTGGAAGATTTTAGTCTTCGTGATTATTGTGGTGATTGCCTATAAACAGATTAACAAAACCCAGAGAGGGAAACTGACTCTGGATAAAATGAAGCTTAAGGTTTTTGTCATTGGACCGTTGCTTCAAAAGGTGGCAATTGCTCGTTTCGCGGGTACACTTGCGACGCTGATTACCTCTGGTGTTCCCATCCTCCAGGCCCTCGATATTGTGCGAGACACCTCTGGTAACGAGGTTGTCGCTATCGCCATGGACAAGGTTTACAAGTCTGTAAAAGAGGGTGAATCGATTCACGAACCATTGGGCGAATGCCCGGTTTTCCCCCCTCTCGTGGTGCACATGGTGGCCGTTGGTGAAGAAACCGGTGCCATTGACCAAATGCTGAATAAAGTGGCCGAGGCGTATGAACGCGAAGTGGACGATACGGTGAACGCGCTCACCTCGATTCTTGAGCCGATCCTGATTGTATTCCTCGGAATTATCGTCGGGACGATCGTCGTCGCGCTCTATTTGCCCCTGTTCTCTATTCCGAAAGTCGTCAAGTAAGCATCTCTTCAACAGAGAACTCAAAAAGCCTCTGGCATTTGTCAGAGGCATTTTCTATTATTCAAATTGTTTCAAGGATATAAACTTGCCAATAGAGGGAGATGGAAGTTACAATGATGAGTGCTGAAGAGATGTTGAAAAAAGGGGAATACATCCTGGAAATCTTTCAGCCTGCCGGCAAACAGCCAGCCGAGTTGCCACCTGAATTTGCCAAACAAGTCGTCGAAAAAGGTGGAAAGCAAACAATTCTTGAATCATGTCTATGGACCAGCGATTCTTATGATCATATTCGATGCACAAAAATCTGGAACGATGCTCAAACCTTTATCTTGAATTTCGGCGCTTTTCCGGTTTCGACGCACTCGGCACCCATTATTGAGGCAGAGCTTGTTGTGCTGAGAGGAAAAGTTTTTGTTGT
>CAYNUX010000695.1:0-1900 GCA_964400115.1 uncultured Cytophagia bacterium | reverse complement strand
ATACAGAATATCTGCACTGCCTTTTCCTCTGGGCGAAGACCAACAGCTCAATGCTCAAAAGGCAGTAGCTCTGCACCGCAATTCCGTAAAATTTCTGGACAATCCACCGCAGGTGATACGAATCCCCTATGAGACCAAAGAGATCAAAGGGTATCTGAGATTGCCCGGTAAAGGGAAGAAATATCCGCTGTTGATCATTCTGCCCGGAATAACCGGTGTCAAAGAGGATTTTTTCTGGATCGAAGATCGTTTTCTTTCCAAAGGTTTTGCCGTTTTTACGATGGATATTCCCGGTACCGGTGAATCCGAGTGGACAATGAGGATCGATTCCGAAAGAGTACTCAATAAAGCTATGCAGTACGTTGTAAATATTCCTGATATCATGCCTTCCAAAATATCTATCATGGGCTTCAATATGGGTGCCTACTGGGCAATGAGGATCGCCGCCCGTCAGGAATATTTGATCAAGAACGTCATCGCTGTCAGTCCACCGATCAACAAGGCCTTTTCCCGGGAAAGGTTGTCCAATCTGCCCAGGTTTCTAAGAGATATCTTCATGGAAGCTACCGGAGAAACCAAATTTGAAAGTTTGATAGATACAATGAGCCGCTTTGCGCTGCAGAATAATGATATTTTGCGAGATATCAATGCTCAGATATTTCTGGTAGGTGTTAAAAATGATTTTTTCGTGCCCCAGGAGGATATCGAATTCATCACTTCAAAGACCAAGAAACCGGTCTATTACAAGCTCTACCTGGATGAACAGTTCAGCATTCTTGAAAATCTTTTTTCATTCTACGAACTTAGCTCCGGCTGGCTGGAAAGAAATATCGACTAAATGAAGATAATCACCGGCCTGGGGAATCCCGGAAAAGAGTATCAAAGAACCCGTCATAATGTCGGCTTTATGGTCATCGATCTATTGGTCAAAGAGCTGGAGATAGCGGATAAATGGCAGAAGAAATTTAATTCACTTTTTTTGAAAAGTGGTGAACTGCTCCTGCTCAAACCACAGACCTATATGAACCTCTCGGGCAGAGCGGTCAGAAAAGCAATAGATTTTTACAAGATCGCACCTCAGGATATTCTGATCGTACATGATGATATCGATCTGGAGGAAGGTATTCTGAAACTAAAGAACAGCGGAGGCGACGGCGGGAATAGAGGTATTCGCTCGATCATCGAACACCTGGGGACCAAAGAATTTTCCAGAATAAAAATAGGCATCGGACATCCCGGTGATAAAGATAAAGTATCGGACTATGTACTCTCAAAATATGAACCGCAGCAGGATACTTTATTAAGTGCGGTAAGTAAAATAAAGGAGTGGTTAGCAAGATGACGATCATCATCCCGGCAATAGATATCATCAACGGACAGGCTGTTCGCCTGGAACAGGGGGATTACAGCCGCAAAAAAGAGTATATGAGCCCGTTGAAAGCAGCTCAAAAGTGGCAAAATGCCGGAGCAGAAATGATCCATATTGTCGATCTGGACGGGGCCAAAGAGGGCCAGCCGGTCAATCTAAAGATCATCGCTGAGATCATTCAAAAAACCGGTATCAAAGTAGAACTTGGTGGTGGTATCAGAACCGATAGTGATCTGCAGCAAATATTTGAAAATGGTGTTACCAGAGCGATCATCGGCTCAGCGGCAGTCAAAGAACCGCAAATGGTTGAAAAATGGCTGCAGGAGTGGGGGCCGGAAAAGATCGTCATCGGGGCCGATATTCTGGATAAAAAAGTTGCTATCAGCGGCTGGCAGGAAAAAAGCTCTCTGGGCCTTAATGAATTTGTCACCAACTAGCAGCAAAAAAGTGCCAAATATTTTCTGATCACTGATATTTCCCGTGATGGTATGCTTCAAGGGTCTAATATCACTTTATACCACCAATTAATAC
>CAYNUX010000694.1:0-1902 GCA_964400115.1 uncultured Cytophagia bacterium | reverse complement strand
ACGATGTTATCAATGCCATGGTGTTTTTGCTCGATTCAAATGAGGCTCGAGGAGCCGTTAATCTCGTGGCACCACATCCGGTTACCAATAAAGAGTTTACCAAAACTTTGGGAAAAGTGCTTCATCGGCCTACAGTATTTTTTGTCCCTAAACCCCTGATGGAACTGGCCGCAGGGGAGATGGCCGAGGAAACCATGTTCAGCAGTCAGGCCGTTAGAAACCAAAGGTTGTCCGAGTGGGGCTATTCTTTTAAATTTAAAGAATTGAAACCAGCTCTGTCGAACCTTACCTAAACGATATTTGGCTTGTAGAGAGGAGATGGACTATGAACAAAACACAATACGATGTTGCTATCATAGGTGGCGGAATCGTGGGACTGGCAACAGCCATGGCATTGAGTAAGCACGCCAAAGTCGTGGTGCTTGAGGCAGAAGATCGATTGGCCGCCCATCAAACCGGGAATAATAGCGGGGTGATACACAGTGGTTTATATTACAAACCCGGATCTCTCAAAGCCAAAAATTGTACCACCGGCCGTGAAACACTCTACTCCTTTTGCCAGGAACACGATATCGCTTATGACAATTGCGGTAAAGTGGCCGTGGCATCCGATGAATCTCAGCTCCCGTCTTTGGAAGAGCTGCTGCGACGCGGTACGGCAAACGGGCTGGAGGGTTTGAAAAAGATCTCTGGTGAGGAAATCAAAGAGTATGAACCCCATGTCTCGGGTATTGCCGCCCTTTATGTGCCACAAACCGGTATTGTTGATTTTGTCGAGGTTTGTGAAAAGTTTGCCAAAGTGGTAAAGGAAAATGGGGGCAATATCCAGCTAAAGACCCGGTTTCTGGCCTTGAAAAATGAGTCTCAGGGTCTGGTGCTGGAGACTTTTCAGGGAGATATCAGAGCCAAGGCGTTGATCAATTGCGGCGGACTCTATTCTGACCGTATCGCCCGTACCTGTGGTGTGGATCCCAAACTCACGATTATTCCCTTTCGGGGTGAATATTACGAGCTGGTTCCCAAATCACAGGGTTTGGTGAAAAACCTCGTTTACCCGGTACCGGATCCTCGGTTTCCTTTTCTTGGGGTGCATTTTACCCGTATGATCCACGGCGGAGTAGAGGCAGGGCCAAATGCGGTTCTGGCTTTTAAGCGCGAGGGCTATAAAAAAACCAGCTTTTCCCTGCGCGACACCCTCGGATTTCTCTCTTTCCCTGGATTCTGGATCATGGGCTTGAAACACTGGCGCATGAGTGTGGGCGAGTATTATCGCTCTTTTAGTAAAAAAGCGTTTGTCGCTGCATTACAAAAACTGATCCCCGAGATCACCGAAGATGATCTGGTACCTGGCGGGGCTGGCGTGCGTGCCCAGGCACTGGATCAGAACGGTAACCTTGCTGATGATTTCAGGATCGTCGAGGCCGATAAAATGATCCATGTCCTCAATGCCCCGTCTCCGGCAGCCACCGCGTCGATCGCCATCGGAGAGACGATTTCAGACATGGCTAAAAAACAATTCGAACTCTAGATTGACAATTATTTAAATCCAACTATCGAATTCTGTTTCTTGCATTAATTGTATTCTGCCAAAGTCCTCGTAGAAAATTTTGATATCAAATCCACAGATGAGGTGCATGCCGATATCGAAGCCATGATGGCAGGAAATTGAATGCGCCCATCGAGATTCAAACGTTGAATGGTCGCTGGTTGCGATTTAAAAAATAGACCCATTTCAGGCCGGTGCATGCGCCAGCCTGAAGGGTTGTTTTTTACTTGACTGTGTACCTTTTTTTTACTTACCTGACAACCTCGCTCTTTTCTCACCTTTCGCGTTAATCATTTTTGCGATTATTGTTTTTTTAAATTATTGTTTTTTAATGCCTCGAGTCTGAGTATTTATGT
>CAYNUX010000693.1:0-1912 GCA_964400115.1 uncultured Cytophagia bacterium | reverse complement strand
TAGCATCAGGCATCACGTTCAGGGAATCAAAACCACCTTTAACAATCCTTTTTCTTTGTTATAGAGTCTTTGGAACCATATGGCGCCTTCGGCAAGGGGTGCCTCGGCGCTAAGGATAGCGTCGACATCGAGTTTGCCCCTCTCGATCATATCCAGCACAGCCGGATATTCTCCGGCGATGGCGCAGCTGCCTTGCAGCCGCAACTGCTGGGTGACCACTTTTTGCAGTGGCATGTTTACCTGGGGATGGAGGTTTCCCACCAGGGTAACAATGGCGCCCCGGCGAACAGACTCGATGGCAGTGTTTACGGTTTGCTCGATGCCCACGGCTTCGAATGCAAGATCAGCGCCGCGGCCGGATGTCAGTTCTTTGATACGCAAAGCAACAGAGTCATCGGCCAGAATACCGTGATCTGCCCCGAGTTCTACCGCCAGGTCGAGGCGCTCCTGTTCTGTATCCACGGCGACAAGGGTTCCGCAGCCGGCCAGACGCAGGATTTGTATGATAAAGAGACCGATCATCCCCACCCCCACCACCACAGCAGAGTCGTTTACAGAGACCGGTGTAAGTTCGACGCTATGCAGGGCCACGGCTGCGGGTTCAACCATGGCAGCTTGGGTAAAGGTGACGCCGTCGGGAATAGAGTACAGGATATGTTGAGGCACGGCCACCAGCTCAGCAAAGGCGCCATGCCTGCAATAGTCACCCGGAGACACACCCAGAACCATTCGGTTATCGCTAAGATTGTACAGTCCCTTTCGCGTGTACCAGTCATCAAGTCGATAGATCGTGGAATCAAAGGTCACCCGATCGCCGGACTGCCATCTCTGAACCTCAGATCCCTTTTCGATGATTTCCCCGGCAGCTTCGTGCCCCATTATCAGCGGTGGCACGCGCCGTCCGCTCGAGCCATCCATACCATGCACATCGCTGCCACAGATGCCACAGGCCCGAACCTGCACCAGCACCTCATCGGGTGCGATCTCTGGGTCAGGCATTTCTTTATAAACCAGTTTGTTATATTCTTCAAGAACCAAAGCTTTCATATCAACTCCTCAGTAATTTATAACCATTACCTTTAATATATCTCCTTTTTGGCTTATATCACTTTATCTTTCACTACTCCTCACTGGTAGACTCTCTCTTGCCAGTAACCTTTCTCAACATCAGCCTTATCGTTCATCCAGTCAGGTCATATACACCAAAATAGAAATGATTTCATTTCAGGTCTTTTGACGAAATAATAATGTTCTCAAACATTATGCGGGCGATTTCAAACAGGTTAACGATCTTTTCATGGTTGATCGCCATGGTTGTTCCATCCGCTTTACCACTATATACCACCCGCTTGATTCCTTCAGCGACAATGTTTTTTGCACAATCGATACAGGGATGATGCGTAACATAGAGTGTCCATCCATTCAAATCCGTCTTGGCTTGTGTGATTGCATTCATTTCGGCGTGTCTTACCAGTTCGTATTTGCTAAAGGTAGGGGATTCGGGATTCCGGTTGTTCCACCATTCCACGCGGTCGGGGATCTGTTTGGGGAATCCGTTATAGCCCACAGAAATGCGCGTCCGGTCCGGTGAAACCAAAACCGCTCCTACTTTGGTTGCCGGATCTTTGCTCATGGTGGCGATGACGGCGGCCATACGCAGCATGACCACATCCCAGTTTTCAGGTTTGGGGAGAATCTCTTTATCCATAGGTTCCATTTCTGGTTGGATGTTGAACTATTTTAATTTGTCGGTGTCTGCAATAATGATTAATACGATTTGTGGGTCATAAGACGAGACTTTTTTGAATATGGTAAATTTGTGTTAAATATCAAAACAAATAGACGTTTTGCAACTTTTTTTTTCTCCTGTATTTTTTGATGTTTGTCACTTGCTTATTAGTTGCTTTTGATT
>CAYNUX010000692.1:0-1914 GCA_964400115.1 uncultured Cytophagia bacterium | reverse complement strand
TATTTTTCTCCCGGAACAATCGTTCCCTATTCCACCACCATGGGATGTTATTGGAATCGTTGCCGATTTTGTCCCGAGTCGGCCGAGAATAATTCGTTTTCAGCGATTTCCGCAAACCGTGCTCTCCAGGAAATAGAATATTTACAAAAATTTAACCCGATCTTGTTGCATTTTCTTGATAATGCCCTTCCACCGGCATTCCTGAAGAAATGGGTGATTTCCGGTAACCAAATTCCCTGGTATGGGTATGTTCGGTTTGATGATCTGTTAACAAATCCCGACTTTGTGCACAATCTCGCTGAATCCGGTTGTGTGATGCTCTTGTTGGGATTAGAGTCGGGTGATCAGGACGTGCTGGATCAAATGAATAAAGGCATCGACTTGATAAATGTCTCAAAAAGTCTGAAAAATCTTCAACAGGCCGGTATCTCGGCCTTTGTTTACCTGTTATTTGGCACTCCTCAGGAAGATTTGAGTTCGGCGCGTAAAACTGGAGAATTTATTTTAAAACATGCAGAAAGCATCGATTTTCTAAATCTCGCTATTTTTAATTGCCCGGTCAACAGCTCTTATGCACAAGATCTTGATTCAACTCTCTTTTACGATGGAGATCTATCCATGTATGTTGAATTCAACCATCCTTTGGGCTGGAATCGCCCACAAATTCGCACATTTTTGGATAAAGAATTCAAAAGACAACCTCAGATTGCCAGAATGATCAGAAATACCCCTCAGATATTTACCTCAAATCATGCAGCGTTTTTTACGAGAGGTTTTAAAAAATATGGTCGATAACAAATTAGAACTTTTAGCACCAGCAGGGCACTGGGAGTCGCTTGTGGCTGCCATCCGTGGCGGCGCTGATGCCATTTATTTCGGACTAGAAGAGTTGAATATGCGCTCCAGAGCCAGTCGTTCATTTGCTATATCTGATCTGAGAAAGCTGGTTCGTCTCTGTCATACCTCAAAGGTCAAATGCTATTTGGCGCTGAATGTGGTTATTTATGATTCAGATATCGAACTCATGAAATCCATGATCCATGCCGCTAAAGCCAGTGGAGTAGATGCGATCATTGCCACTGATTGGTCAGTTCTGCGCTATGCCAGGGAACAGCATATTCCTGTACATATATCTACACAGGCCAATATTACCAATATTGAAGCCTTGAAACACTATTCTTTGTATGCCGATGTTATGGTTCTCGCGCGGGAATTAAGGATAGAGCAACTAAAGAGCATAAATAACCAGATACAGCAGCAGCAAATTAAAGGGCCCGGCGGAAATCTTTTAAAGACCGAGATTTTTATCCATGGTGCTCTTTGTGTGTCACTGTCAGGCCAGTGCTATTTGAGCTTACATCAAACCGGTCACTCTGCCAATCGAGGTGATTGCCTCCAGGCATGCAGGCGTGCCTATAAAGTCTTGGACGAGGTATCCGGACAGGAGTTGATTATTGACAACCGGTTCGTCATGTCACCAAAAGATTTGTGTACTCTGGGAGAGCTACCACGGTTGGTTGAAACAGGAGCCAGTATTTTTAAAATAGAAGGGAGGGGGAGATCGGCTGATTATGCTTTCAAGATCACGCGCGCTTATCGCAAAGCCTTGGATGCTATCAGCGCTGGCAATTATACCTCTGAGATGGCGGAATATCTGATTGAACAAACGCGCTCTGTTTTCAATCGTGGCTTTTGGCATGGAGGCTATTATATGGGCCAGCCTTCAGAAGCATGGAGTAAATCCTTTGGATCAAAATCTAAAATTGAAAAAAGTTTTATCGGACCCGTATTGAACTATTATCATAGACCCGGGATTGTACATGCAAAAATTTCTTCAGAGACTCTCAGAGTGGGGGATCGTATTGCAATTATCGGTCCCACTACCGGGTATGCAGAGGGAGAGATTACCAGTTT
>CAYNUX010000691.1:0-1915 GCA_964400115.1 uncultured Cytophagia bacterium | reverse complement strand
GAGTTTGGGTCGGCCACATTTGGGTTTCCAGAGGAAACCATATAGCGCGCGATCACCGTATCGCCGGAATTATTGATATAATTGACGTAGAAAGCACCATTGTTTTCATAGTTTGGGTGAAAGGCTAAGCCGAGCAGGCCTTGCTCGGAAAACGTAGGAGCCTCAACCTTACTTCGAATATCAAGAAACGGCGTTGAAAGAGCTGAATCGTTATCAATGATATTGATAAGACCAAGTTTGTCGATGACGAAGAGTCTTTCATCACCAGCATTTTCGATGGCAGTGATCACACCAAAGGACTCGATTTCGACGAGTTCAGGTTCAGCAGGGGCGGCTGCTGGAAAAGCAAGCACCGAGGTGGCAAGGATGCCGGAAAAAAATTGACGAAATAAATGATGAGCCATGAATAAACTCTCTCCGAGAAATTAAGTGAACTCTGGATGCAACATCCAGACTTATCAATCGGGAAATTCTCAAGATTCATCGGACTTATTGAGAAACCACCCAAAAGGCTGTTCAAAGTGCCACTGCAGGACTTTGAGTGAAGCATTGTAGGCTGAGGTTTGCATCAAAATGCCGACGGCTAAAAATAAACCAAAAATGATAATCCCAAATTCTGAAAGAAAATAAACGAGAGAAGCAGAGCTGTAGAATAAAAGGAAACCAACTGTTCCCTGGAGGATAATCTTATCCGGCGGTTTATGCTTTGTGGTTTGGAAATTCTTTGGTGAAAATTGATGATGAAATAAACCAATAATGGTCAGCATTGGTATTAAGAGGTACGAGAAAAATTTGAAGACACTGACAAATAATTCTATCAAAACCATCGCGGGAAAATCGCTGGAAAAAATCGTGGCAGTAAAGGTGATCGGGTAAGTGCCGAGAAGCAAAAAGACCATCAAGACTTTCGTGATGAAATAGAGGAACGCACCGATTCCGAAGGGAGCGAGGATACTCACCACGATGCCATAGATCATTTCCTGAGAGGTGATGCGCGTCAGTAGAATCTGTTGAAGAGTCTCCTTGTCCTTAAAAAAACGAAACTGCTGACCAACACTCAGGGCAACAAGACCCATCAAAACGATTGGTGTTGATAGAGTCACCAGATTGGGGATTCCCCCTGGTAATTGAGTGGCCGATAAACTGAGAAAATCTTTTCCCATCAACCAACCAAACTCCAAAACAGCGAGCAGCGGAAAAAAGAGAACAACCAGCCAGTCGGGTCGCCGCATGGAAGTCTTCCGGCCAAGTAAATAGAAGAGAACCGGATTGTTGCGGATGGATTTCGACCAAAGGTGTTTTCCGCGCATGAACCAAAAAATGATGAGGTCGCCTAGCCAAAAGAGTTTCCCGAAAGGATAATCTTCCTTTGGCGCGATCTCCTCTGCCGTTGCAATGATCGGCATTCCCTTTTTGTCGAAAAAATTTTCGGGCTGATGCTGTGTTTTTTGATGGCTGGGATATTGTGGAACAACCTCAGGAATTCTCGGCCTATGGCGAGAGGGACGGAGACTTTTCTGCTCCTCATCGTTACTGTCGCGATCATTTTGTTCGAGAGTTGGATCACTCACAAAAAAGTCCTTCCGGAAAGCCGGTTCAGCCTTGCTCCAAAACTCCGTATCCCGTTTTATCAAGGTGTTCAATGAATTCATCATCAAACGAGGTCTTAATCATGGCTCAGAAAATACGCACCGAACAGGATTCCCTCGGGAAGCTCAAGATTCCGGCAAACGCTTATTGGAGCACTACGACTCAACGCGCTTTGGAATGTTATCCCATCAGCGGATTGAAGCACCATGATAAATTTATCGATGCCTATGTAATGCTGAAACAAGCATGTGCCCTGGCCAATAAAGAAACCAAAGCTATTACGGCAAAACAGGCCAATGCCATTGTAAAGGCATGCAAGGAAATC
>CAYNUX010000690.1:0-1916 GCA_964400115.1 uncultured Cytophagia bacterium | reverse complement strand
TTTTTGATTTATTTAGACTGCGTATTTAATTCAATATGCTTCAGAAATACCCCAGGCTAAAAATCTGTTATCCAAAAGTATTAATCTACTTTGAGGAAATATTAATGGACGATATTAGCAAACGATTGATGGATTCTGCGTCCAAAATGATCGATACCTATGAAGAGACCGGTGGGGTAAATCGGATTGACGGCAAGAATCTGCCCACCCTAAAGGCGGTGGTCGAGATTCTGGATGATCTGATGCAGATCCTGTTTCCCGGTTATTTTGGCTCTCGTGTTCCGGCACGATCGAATGTGTTGTTTTTTATCCAGAGTGCCATAGATTCACTTTATTTGCGTCTGACCGATCTGGTAACGAGAGCACTTCAGAGTGAATGCAAATTAAAAGATTGCCAAAAATCGATGTGCGAACAGATGGCCGAGGATTATGCTCTGAGATTCATCGATTGCCTGCCCGAAATCCGATCCCGGCTAAAGATGGATATTCGAGCCGGCTTTGAGGGCGATCCTGCAGCCAAAAGCACTGAAGAAGTTATTTTATGTTATCCGTTTGTCTATGCCATTTCTGTCCATCGCATTGCCCATGAACTATATAATCTGGAAATCCCGCTGATTCCCCGTATCATGTCCGAATGGGCGCATCGTCGTACAGGTGTCGATATCCATCCGGGCGCTCATATTGGTGAGCGGTTTTTCATCGACCACGGAACCGGTGTGGTTATCGGCGAGACCACGGAAATCGGCAATGACGTCAAATTATATCAGGGCGTCACCCTGGGCGCCTTGTCGTTTCCTAAAAATCCAGATGGCAGCATTGTCAAGGGTGGTAAGCGCCATCCCACCATTCAGGATCGTGTTACGGTCTATGCCGGGGCCACCATTCTGGGAGGCGAGACCGTGATCGGAGCTAACTCTGTCATCGGAGCCAATTCATGGATTACTGCTTCTGTGCCTGAACGCACTTTGGTCACGTTTCAGGAACAGCAGAGTTTGCGATCTCTGGATCGCTCGCCAAAACCCGAATCATCCCGGCCGGTGGTCGATTTTCAAATCTAATGTTTTTGAGGAATTAGCCCAGGGCCACGTCGAGTGTCATCATCACGGCAAAGCCCAGCATGGCACCCATAGTAGAGATATCGGTGTTTTTCTCGGCCTGGGATTCCGGAATCAGCTCCTCGACCACCACATAGATCATGGCGCCTGCGGCAAAAGCGAGCGCATAGGGAAGTATAGGACGCATGACCAGAACCAATGCCGCTCCGAGGACACCGGCGATGGGTTCTACGACCCCCGAGAGTTGGCCATACCAGAAACATTTAAGACGACTCAGACCTTCGCGCCGTAAGGGGACGGATACCGCCGCGCCTTCGGGAAGATTTTGAATGCCAATACCAATGGCAAGGGCTATGGCTCCGGCTAAAGATGCGGCCGGAAGATTATAGGCTACAGCTCCAAATGCCACGCCTACTGCCAATCCTTCGGGAAAGTTGTGCAGGGTTATCGCAAGCACCAAGAGTACGCTTCTGCGCCAGGTGGTAGGGACTCCTTCCACCTCTTCATCCGGGGCCCAGAGGTGCAGGTGCGGCAAAACAGCGTCGATGAGCCGCAAGAACAATCCACCCAATAAAAACCCCACCACTGCAGGGATCCATGCGGGCAAAGAGCTGGTAAGTTCAGCCATTTCGATCGCGGGGGCGAGTAACGACCAAAAACTGGCAGCAATCATGACTCCGGCTGCAAATCCCAGCATGGCATCCAGAACTTTGCGATGAATCGTAGTGAAAAAAAAGACGACCCCGGCTCCGGAAGCTGTCATAAACCAGGTAAACAATGTACCTATCAGTGCCTGGATCATTGGGGACTGTGTTTCAAACCATTCCATGTTGCCCTCACAATTAAGATCTTTATGTTATG
>CAYNUX010000689.1:0-1921 GCA_964400115.1 uncultured Cytophagia bacterium | reverse complement strand
AACGAGGTCACTTGTGCCTTTTTGCTGCAAAGATTTGACTTTATGTTCAAGTTCTTTACGCCCTGATAAAAGAGATTTAATTCGTGCTGGCACTTCTTCCGATGGAACTCCCATTAATTGTGCGGTTTCACTCAACATCGCGACCCGCTTTTTCATGTAATCAATCGCTTTCAAGCCGGTCAGAGCTTCTATTCTTCGAATGCCCGCAGCAACGGCGCTCTCTGAAGTGATTACAAAAGCACCGATTTTTCCGGTAGCATCGACATGAGTCCCCCCACAAAGTTCGCTGGAAAAGGAATCGACTTGTACCATACGAACAATATCCCCGTATTTCTCACCAAATAAGGCCATAGCACCCATTTTCTTTGCTTCATCGAGCTTTAAATAGCGCCAGGAAACAGGCAAATCTTTCAGGATATGCTCGTTAACCATTTGCTCTGTTCGCTCCAAATCTGCCTGCGAAATTTTCTCAAAATGAATGAAATCAAAACGCATATACTCTGGGTGAACCAGAGAGCCAGCCTGACTGATGTGATCACCTAAAATTTTTCGAAGAGATTTATGCAAAAGATGTGTAACGGTATGGTTTCTCTCCGTTGGTCTTCTGGACTCTAAATCCACCTTTGCAACGACCGGAGTACCTGGTGTCGGGGGTGCGCCATCCCTAAATTTTCCCTGGTGAACGATATACTGACCGATTTGCTTGGTGGTATCAACGACAAAGTTTAATTTTTCGTTAAAAATTATTCCCTTATCACCAACCTGTCCACCAGCCTCGGCATAAAATGGTGTGGAAGACAAAACAATTCGCTGATCATCAGCATATTCCACTTTGCTCTCTGTCTCTTCCAGAGTATATCCTACGAACTCGGTCTTTTTACTATTGAGCAATTCTATATCCAACGTTTCATAACCCGCTTGTTTCACGCTAGTGGAACGTTGGCGTTGCAAGTTCATCTCTCGGTTGAATGCATCGCTATCGACACTCAATCCACGTTCGCCTGCCATTAATTGAGTCAAATCAAGGGGAAAGCCATAGGTATCATGCAAACGAAAAGCGTCATTTCCCGGGAAAACAGTTTCACCCATTTTTTTGATATTCTGAGCCATCTCTTCAAAAAGTTCAATTCCGCGATCAAGGGTGCGGTTAAAGCTCTCTTCTTCAGCTCTTATCACCCGGGTAATATGTTTTTGTCGCTCTTTGATTTCGGGATACGCATGACCCATTTTATCCACCAGGGGATCGACCAGATGATAGAAAAACGGCTCATTAATATTCAATATCCTTCCAAATCGAGCAGCCCGACGAAGCAATCTTCGAAGTACATATCCTTGTCCCTCGTTACCGGGAATAGCGCCATCTGCAATAGCAAAAGATAAAGCTCGTATATGATCGGACAATACCCTAAACGCAACATCGATCTCTCCCCCCTGACCATAATAATGCCCTGTCAGCGAAGAAATGGTGTCCATTAAAGGTTTGAATAGATCTGTATCATAATTTGACCCTTTATCCTGCAGAACAGTCACCAACCGTTCAAATCCCGCACCCGTATCGACATGTTTATAAGGAAGCTGATGTAATTTCCCCGACTGGTCTCTGTTGTATTGAATAAAAACGAGGTTCCAAATCTCAATATATCGGGAAGAGCCACTATTTACTCCTGATTTCGAGGGGTCGCTCTTGTTTTCATACTCGGGCCCCATATCGATGTGAATTTCTGAACAAGGACCGCAAGGGCCGATTTGTCCCATTTCCCAGAAATTATCTTTTTTATCAAAGGGAAGGATATGATCAGATTCAATATCGGTTACTGTGCGCCACAAATCAAAGGCCTGTTCATCAAAAGGCACATTATCCTCTTCATCTCCCATAAATACCGTCGCATAAAGGCGGTCCTTAGGCAGTTTCCATACCTCT
>CAYNUX010000688.1:0-1928 GCA_964400115.1 uncultured Cytophagia bacterium | reverse complement strand
ACGTTCGCACGTTCAAACGTGCGAACGTATCAATGTATTTATCGTTGCACCCTTCCACTACCCGAACCTTTCATCAGAGCTTCCGCCTCTTGCCGGGTGGTGAAGTTAAAATCGCCGACAATGGAATGCGCGAGGCATGAAGCAGCTACGGCAAACGAGATCGCCTGGTCCGGGGTGCGCAGTTCCGGGGTTTGCAGGGCAAAGATAAGGGCCGCACCGAACGAATCCCCTCCTCCGACCCGGTCGACGATATCGCGAATGGGATAGGGTTGATAATCACCATCGCGCAACGGCGCATAAAAGGCTTGTTCTGAATCGCGGTCATAGAGCATGGCGCCCCAGTTGTTATGTGAGGCCGAGATACTCTCGCGCAGGGTGATGGCGACCTTGGAGACATTGCCAAACTGGCGAATGATTTCTTGTGCAACCTGGGGATATTTGTCGATGGCCAGCTTGCCCGATTCCACATCCGTATCCTCGGCGTGAATGCTCAATACATCCGCAGCATCGCCTTCGTTTGCAATGACCACATCCACATAAGGCACGATCTGTCGCATGGTCTTTTCGGCCAGAGCACGGGGTTCCAGAGATGAATCCCATTTCCACAGTTTTTTGCGGAAATTGAGATCACAAGAGACCGTGAGTCCGGCTTGCTTGGCTTGTTTGACCGCCTCGAGAGACGCCTCCGCAGCGGTTTGTGACAATGAAGGAGTGATGCCGGTGATATGAAACCAGGTCGCGTCTTTTAAGATCTCCTGCCACGGATAGTCGCTGGCCGGCGTCAGGGTGATGCTGGAGCCTTTACGATCATAGATCACTTTGCTGGGACGCTGATTGGCGCCGGTCTCGAGAAAATAGAGCCCGAGCCGGCCTTTTTTAGTGCGAACGATCTTGTCGGTATGGACCCCGCGGGCGCGAATCGCCGCGATGCAGGCATCGGCCAGATCGTTATCAGGCAAGGCCGTGATAAAGGAAGCCTGGCCACCCAGAGTGGCGATGGAGACCGCGACATTGGATTCGGCACCGCCAAAGGTGACATTTAACGAACCGGGAAGAACCTGCTTGAACCGCAAAAAGCCTTCGGGTGCAAAGCGTCCCATGACTTCACCAAATGAAATCACATGCATATCAAACTCCTTTTAATTTTCGTATCGTGTCTGTTGCCACCTCCTTTTTAGCTCATCTTCCTTCAACATCCAGAACATGTGTTTTGCGTTTCAGGATGCGAAGGACAAACCAAACCAAAAAACCCAGGACAAGAAGATAAATCCACATGGTATCAAAAATCACTCTGCCTTTGGCAAAGAGATCGCCCACGGTTTCGAGAAAAAAGAGTGTCAAAATAACTGCAAAAAAACCGCTGTATTCACGTTTCAGGATGGTTTTTAGAGAAAACGGCAATGCGGGTTGGGTCCATTTGCTGAAATTGGGGATAAACGCAGGAGTACGTGCGGCCCATGTTTCATAGCGTTCGCCGTTCTTGCGCCGCAAAAATTCTTCTTCGGCAAACATGATGCGTTCGTAATAGATCCAGAATGCAAAAATATAGATCACAACCACATACCACAACCTGGGAAACAGCACAATGCCCAGGGCCATGAAAAAATTACCGAGATAAAGCGGATGCCGGACAATGGAATACATGCCCGTAGTATTGAGTGCATCGGCGCGCTGACGTTCGGTGTTGCGGCCTGAGGTGCCTTCGGGTGTATGTCCGATGGTTAGAATGCGGATAAACAATCCCAGATAACTCACAATCATACAAAACAACACCCAAATTTGATGGTAAAGCAAATTATCGCCCAAATAATGATAATCGAACAGGGTCAAAATAACTAGAATCAACATCCCCACGGGCAAATAACTCCGCCACTTGAATAACCAGGCCCCTGTTTGCTCAAATTCTTCTCGTAATGGCATAACTGATG
>CAYNUX010000687.1:0-1929 GCA_964400115.1 uncultured Cytophagia bacterium | reverse complement strand
CAGTACAGCGTGAATTTTATCATCATGATCAAAGATCGGCACCACAATTTCGGAATTTGATCGGGAATCGCAGGCAACGTGATCCGGGAACTTGTGTACGTTTGGTACCAGAACGGTCTGTTGTCGCTGCACAGCCGTCGCGCACACTCCTTTGTCCAAGGTCAGTTTGACGCACGCCGCCGGCCCTTGAAACGGCCCGAGTAGTAAATGATCAGTTTGTAATCTGTAAAATCCAACCCAAAAAAAGTTGGAAAAATACTCTTTAAGAATAGCAGATGTGTTGGCGAGCGTCGCCATGACATCCATGTGTCGCAGGACTTGAGCCCGTACCCGTTTTTCCGCCCATTTGTAAGATTCGATTTTCGTCATTGTCGCTCCAGTGTTTCTTTTGAAGCATATTTCTTTTGTGATTTCAGCACGTTATTGAGTGCAGTGCCGAAAATGTTCAAAACAAGAAATAAATGTACATAAATTTCTAGAACTCTTCAAGATTATGTTTGACAATCTTGTCAAACTCGCTTTTGCGCACTACACGATACGCCGGATAATTGGCCCGGCGATATGCGGCTGTATGATGCCGGGCCGGCCATCCGTCATTTTTTGCTCTTTGCCCAAAATTGATCGCATCGTCCACATCAAACGATGACGTCTTTAAACGACATAAATCACAGAACGAGTTCCACATTTTTTCAAAATCATTCGCTTCTGCAGTTACGTCACTGAGGGATGTATAAAATGCCGTCCACAAGTCATTTACGGTCAGACCCTCCGCTTGACATCGCCGAATATTGATACGGACAATTTGTGCATCCATCGAAACAGGTTCTATAAGGATCTCATTCGCATCCGCTGGAACGCGCTGCCATTCTTCAATGAGAGCCGTTCGGGCACTCCCAATATCAGTCACTAAATGTTCAGCACCAAAAACGCCCTGGTATAACAGCTTGTAAACATCCTGGATGCCGAGATTTTGATGTCGATCAAGATGCCACAGAATTAGTTGATATAATTGCTCATCATGTGACATCTGGATTCCATCCTTTATTGATGATGAATTCCATCCAGTATGCCAGATAGCGCCATTTCCCAAAGCGATCGTAAAATGCTTCAATCTGACTGTGCGTTGGCGTGATGCCGTCAAAGTGATGATATGTCATATAGTTTATGACCAGACTGTCGATAGCTATCTCGTCAAAGTGACCGTACAGCGCCATCAAGTAGCGAGCCGTTGTTGGGCCAATTCCCTGAAAATTGAGAAAATATTTTTTCTTGTCTTCAGCCGGCATGGTGCCGGATTCAACGAGTGCTGCGGTCGCATCATCAGCCGTAAAGTGTTCGGCCAGCGCCATCAAGTAACGGCTTCGATAGCCGACGCGTCCGGTTTCTTTGAGATACGTTTCACCGGCCTGAAGAATCTGTTGTGCCCCGGGAAATTGTCTGAAGGTTGTGCCGGGCACGACGTCCCCAAGAGCAGCAATATTGTGCACCATGTTGACGGCTTGTTTCCACTGCACATTGGTGCCGCAGATACTTTTAAAGACATCTTCCCAAACCGATTCCGCCCGCATGAGCCGGCCCATGCCGCGTTGCGGCACTTTTTTGAGAATGGGATCCGTACGACACATATCATAATAGTCGTTCAAATCAAGATCAAGATTGAAAACATGGCGAAACTTTTGTTCAATGATCGGTTGTACCGATGCATCAAAATCGCCGGAAATTTGCACACAATGCTGCGAGTTCGTCTCACGTTCGCTATTTAAAGAAATGAGAACAGGCGCGTCGTTCAAACGCACGACCCAGTTCAGCGATAGCGATGAATCATCCCAGTAGAACGGCGGCAATTGAAACCAGCCATGAGTTTTAAGAGTCGCGGCAAAATTAAAAGGTTGAGGGATACAAATGGTAAAAGTCATAAGCTGATTATAA
>CAYNUX010000686.1:0-1933 GCA_964400115.1 uncultured Cytophagia bacterium | reverse complement strand
GGTGGATCGATATGAACCCTATCGCGAGGCGGTCGAATTTGCTTTGAAAAATGTGCACAAACATACCGGCTATCCATGGGAACGGGATGGATCGGATGGTTATGCCGATTCTATTGAAAGCGGTCTGAATCTGCTTAACCGTATCCCCGTGCAATCGGGATTCGAATGGGTCGAGCATGAAATCGCGCATATGCTTGCCAAACAGGGAAAAGATGGCGTTATCGAAGGATGGCATGGCGACGGCAACTATGCCCGTACCGCCATCATGTTTGCTCTCTGGAAAACACAAGGATGCCGTATCCACCCCTGGCGCGCAGATGTCTCGTTGGGAGCCATCGAAAAAGAGGGTGAACTGTGGATCAGTGTTCGTTCCAAATGGCCGTGGAAAGGCAAAATCCTATTCGACCGGCCGAGACATAAAGAGGTTTTCAATATGCCGGTCGATTATCCGCGCCTGAACCAGTTTCCTGAATGGTTTGTCGTAGACAAAGAACAGCAATATGAGGTCAGTACCAGCATAAAGCCATCGGAAAAAATGACCCAAACTGGCAGTCAACTCCAGAGCGGACTCGAGATACAACTTTCGGGTAAAACGAACAGGGGAATGGAAGGAAAAAGCGAGGCTCGCATCATTATACGGTCGCTCTAAAAAAATAACACTATGGGTGCAGAACATCAAAGCTCTTATTCAGTGTTCTGTGGTGAATTAGATCTACAAGAGCTCTCACCACAGAGGCCACTGAGAATCACAGAGAAAAGCCTGGAAGCATCTAGAAATGCTACAATATTCATTAGGATAAAAAACCATGCAAATTTTCAAGATGATATTAATCTTTGGAACTTTGGTGTTCATGCAGAATGCCATAGCTCAGAATCATCAACAAAACAACCCGCAATGGAGCGATACCACATTCTATCAAAGTGAAAAGACAGATTTTGTCCGTATTCCCTCCTCAATTACAGACAGTGTCAAATTCGCCATTGCGGTCTATAAACCCGAAAAACCGTCACCGGTTTTGCTTTTGGCACATGGGTGGCATGGAAAGGTAAAAAGACCTCTTCCAGGTGCAGAAAATCCGTATCCCGGGTTTTTGAGCATCCAGGTGGATATGAGAGGCAGACAATATTCGACCGGGGAGCAAGATTGTAATGGCCTTGAACTCTATGATTATTATGATGCCTGGCTATATGCCAAAGATCATTACAGCGAATATCTTTCCGAGCCGGATCAAGTCTATTTCCTCGGTGGCAGCGGGGGAGGAGGGAATGGGTATGCTCTTGTGGGCAAATTTCCCGATCTGTTCGTCAGTGCCGTGATTCAGTGCGGGATCAGTGATTATGCTCATTGGTTCGAACACGATACTCTGGGTGAATTCAGAGATGAAATGATCCCCTGGATCGGCACCACACCGGAAAAAGACCCGGAAGCCTTTGCGTCACGTAGCGGTATCATCACAGCTGCAAATGTGCTGACCCCGCTGTTTATCGTTCACGGAGAAACCGATAGTCGCGTGCCAGTCTGGCATGCCCGCACCTATGTCAATAAGGCTCGTTCTCTTGATAAAGAAATCGAATATTTGGAATTGCAAAATGTAGGAACGAGATCGCATTGGGGTAATATCACTGAAACACAACAGGCTCGCAAGGATTCGCTCGTGCAACGGGGATTGTCTTTTTACCAGGATCCGCCTATGCTGCCAAAATCCGGTGAACTGATCGTTGCGGGCTATGTGGTCACAAAACATTTTTCCGTTTTTCTGGATTCCATCGATCAGGTGGGCAAGATTCGATACAATCTCGAGCATAAAGATATAACATTCCTCAAACAAAGCGGACGAATCGTTTGGTTTCGTTAAGATATGATGCTGTGTTTTGACACAAACCTTTGCCACCGTATCTGGAAAACGATCAGCAGGATGTACCCGAGATTGCC
>CAYNUX010000685.1:0-1934 GCA_964400115.1 uncultured Cytophagia bacterium | reverse complement strand
ACTCGCTATGCCGGTTTTTGAGGTTTTATAACAATATGCCAAGTTTTTTTCAAGTATAATATGGATTTTTAGTTTATACTTAAACGGGTCAAAGTATAATAAGGAGATTGTATTTTTCTTTGAGCCTGAAGAAAATCACCGCGCCACCGCGGGATTCATTCCCGCGGAGCGATGACTGAGGGCCAAAGTAAGATCATTCTTAAAAACCAGAACATGGAGCACGATGATGTTCCAACCTAAAATAAAAAAACTGCCGTAAAAAAACGCTTGCTTTTCTCCGAAAAATACAAAATATTCATATTTTCAGGAGAAAAATACCCGTTTTTCCCAGGCTCATGTATCATTCGTTTTCCGTTATCTCCACTCCAAATCTCTATTCTCGGCTTGCGCATTGTTTAAATTTGTCCTATCTTTTGAATATCCTGCTCTAATGGGTTTTTAAATGAGTGACGAGAACGGCTCATCACTACTTTTCGGTTGCCGGGCAGGATCCTTCGGTATCACACCTCAAACCATAAAAAAAAAGACCTGACCAGGAGGCTATGGTGAACACACATTCCCCAAAACAAAATCACTTTTCGCGAAGAGAGTTTCTTAAAGCCACATCTGCTGCCGTTTGCGCAACGGGTATTGCAGGCTGTGCGGGCAAACGGAAAAAACCCAATCTGCTGTTTATCTGGACCGATGAGCAGCGGCCGGATACCATGGCAGCCTATGGAAACAAGGCGATCAAAACACCCCATCTGAATCAGCTGGCCAGCGAATCGTTTGTCTTTGATAAAGCCTATGTCACCCAGCCGGTCTGTACACCGTCGCGTTCCACGGTCATGACCGGATTGTGGCCACATACGTCCGGACTGGAAGCGAACAATATCCCGCTGCCCAAAGAGATCCCCTGCTTTCCGGAGCTCGTGAACGATGACGAGTATGTGACGGCTTATATGGGCAAGTGGCATCTGGGAGACGAGATTTTCAAACAGCACGGATTCGATGAATGGGTGTCGATCGAAGATAATTATATCAGGTACTATTCAGACGACAGGGATAAATCGGCACGCAGCGATTATCATCATTTTTTGGTCGACAAGGGGTATTCGCCGGACAACCAGGAACGAAATACCTTTAGCCGCAGCGATGCCGCCAGAAAACCGATCGAACACTGCAAACCAAAGTTTCTGGAAACGACGGCCTGCAAGTTCTTGCAGCAGAATAAAGACAAGCCCTTTTTGCTCTATATCAATTTCCTCGAGCCCCATATGCCGTTCTTTGGTCCCCTGGATGATTTGCATGATCCGTCAAAGGTGGCCCTTCCAGATAATTTCAGCGATCCGCTGGAAACCAATGAGCCGATTCGGGCGCATGTAAAGCGAGCCAGTTGTTTGCAAAAATACGGTGAGAAACCCGAACAGATTCGCGATCTCATCAAACGATACTGGGGCCTGGTCAGTCAGGTCGATCTGAGCGTCGGGGCGATCCTCGAGACCCTGAAACAGTTGGGACTGGATGACAATACGATTGTGGTTTATACCAGCGATCATGGAGATATGATGGGATCTCATCATTTGGTCGAAAAAACGTTAATGTATGAAGAGTCGGTTCGCGTTCCCTGGCTCATGCGGGTGCCGTGGATGAATAACACTGAAACGCATATCCGCAATCCGGTGAGCCAAATCGACCTCGTGCCCACCTTGCTCGACCTGATGGGAGCGGATTCCGGCAACGACTTGCCGGGACAAAGTCTCGTGCCGCTCATGCAGGGCGATGCTGTAGAGGAAGACCACGTGTTCATCGAGTGGAATACCCGGGAGCGGCGCCAGCCCACTGAAGAGGATCTGAAAAACACGGACGAGGTTGCGATTCCGAATATCGATGCCACAGCAGAGCAGATCTTTATGGCCAAGCAGACGGTTACGCGCACCGTCGTGAGTCCGGAT
>CAYNUX010000684.1:0-1935 GCA_964400115.1 uncultured Cytophagia bacterium | reverse complement strand
CCACCGAGATCTACACTCTTTCCCTACACGACGCTCTTCCGATCTACCTGATCTCTGGCATGCGTCACCTCTGTGGGTGAGTACTGTTGCGAGCTGTTTGGAGTGGGAGTTTCCATCACTACCCACCCGGTGACGATAGCAATAATTGCTGTTGTGACCACAACCATCCGCCAGGAAATAGGTTCAATCCGGTTTTGAGCACCGGTTTGCGATTTTATGTCTGCCAATACATGCGGAGGCAGACTCTGCTTGCGGTTTTTACTGAGCGTTTTGGCGACGGTTTGGTGTTGCCTGAAAAGATTTTGACACGAGCAGCACTTTTTCAGATGCCAACGCGTCACTAGTCTGGCAAAGAGGGGCAGATCGTCATAGGCGTACCTTATGAGACGATCCTGATCCAGGGAGCATCTGTCATTTTTTTGATTGCGCATGATGATACTCTTTTTTTATTGCCAATTGTTTTAGTCCTTTTCTTGCCCGGTGCAAATATACTTTGACCGAGTTGAGAGGGAGTTCCAGGAATTCGCTGATCTCTTTATAACTGAATCCCTGAATTTCCCGCATGATTATAATGGTTCGATAGGTGTCTGGAAGTTTTGCCAACAATACATCGAGTTCTTCTATGACCATGTTTTCATCGATGGGAGCGTATTCATTGTCAGAGTCTTGCAGATTCGTGAGAAATTCTTGATCTCTCTTGTCGAAATATTTCTGCCGGGTCTGATTGCGTCGGGTAAAATCGATGCACAGGTTTTTCGTCGTTCGGAACATCCAGGCCTTGGCCGTTCCGAGTTTAATCGTATCCAGATGCTGCCAGCAGCGAATTAAAACTTCCTGAGACACATCTTCGGCATCAAAACGATTGCCCAAAAAATAATAGGCATACGTATAAACGGAATCCTTGTATTTTGTCAAGAGCCATTTAAAACGAGTGCTTTTCATTGGTATAGTCGCTTTTTGCCTGTGTTCATCTATAAAACGTTTCAGGCTTTTAAAAAGTTACAAGCCTGATAAATTTTCAAGCTATTTTCATTGTTTTCAGGCCGACGTTGCAGCGCTCATGATGGATTGTTCGGTGGCTTGATTGCGATCCAACAATGCGGTCATTCGTCCCTGATTCAGTACGAGAATGCGATCGCTCAGAGCCAGGAGTTCGGGAAGTTCAGAGGAGACGAGAATGATGGCCATGCCTTCGGCCACAAACTGATTGATGAGGTTATAGATTTCGGTTTTTGCGCCTACATCGATACCGCGCGTCGGGTCGTCCAAAAGCAGGATGGTGGGGTCGGTCAACAGCCATTTTGCCAGAATCACTTTTTGTTGATTGCCGCCGCTCAACTTTTCCACGGCCATTGCCAAGCAGGGTGCTTTGATCGCGAGTTTGTCCATATAGCGGTTGACCAGTTGGGTCTCTTGTTTATGCGACAAAAATCCATTTTTAACAGCCTTGGGTAGACTCGAAATGGTAATATTGTCTTTGACCGATAACTGCAAAAACAAGCCCTGGGTTTTACGATCTTCTGTGACCAGTGCGAGGCCTCTGTCAATGGCCTGAACCGGTGACTGTAGATCGGCTTTTTGTCCTTTGATGGTTAACGTGCCTCCCGATATTTTGCCCGGGGGAGCGCCGAACAGAGAAAGCAGCAATTCTGTGCGACCTGCCCCCATGAGTCCGGATACCCCCAGGATCTCTCCTCTGTGCAGATCAAACGAGACATTATCGAGCAGCATCCGGTCTTCGCGTGTCGGGTGTTTGACGCTCAGCTCTTGAAGCGACAAGACCTGTTCGCCGATGGAAACGTCAATTTTGGGAAAAAGATCGTCGAGATCCCGACCCACCATCATATTGATGAGGCTGCCCGAATCGGTTTCAGATACATCCACAGTTTTGATATATTTACCATCGCGAAGCACCGTGACCCGGTCCGCGAGGGT
>CAYNUX010000683.1:0-1936 GCA_964400115.1 uncultured Cytophagia bacterium | reverse complement strand
AAAGGGAAATGGATCGGAATTGAACCGGGGAAGATAATTGGATCGCAGCCAGGACTGGATAAAACAGGCCCGAAGAGATTTTGAACGGGCGAAACTGGATGTTGAATTCGAATACTTCGAATGGGCGTGTTTCACGTCCCAGCAGTCGGCTGAAAAAGCGGTAAAAGCGGTACATCAGTCATTAAATAAGTCGATTCGGGGCCATTCCATCGTAAAAATGTTTCAGGGTTTGACGGATGCAGCACCTATATCTGAAGAACTTGTGCATTACGCCCGTATACTCGACCGGTATTATATCGAATCGCGATACCCGAATGGGTTCCCGGAAGGCAGCCCCTTCGAATATTTTGATAGAACTTTGGCGAACGAGGCCATTCATGCTGCAAGTCAGATCCTTGGATTCTGTGAAGATATCATCGGTGGATCACAAGGCGCTGATTGATGCGCTCCATGACATTGCCGAAAAAATAAAATCAGAAAACCGGTCAGCCGAAAGCATCCGCCTTTTCGGTTCTTTTAATAAGGGAAATTACACGCCTGAAAGCGATATTGATGTTCTGATCATCATGGATAAAGCAGATCGCCCCTTTGTAACACGAAGAGATAAGTTTGCGCCTTATTTTTCCGATTTGCCGTTTGACGTCAACATTCTGGCGTACTCCCGGGACGAAGTCGATCTGATGCGAAGAAAAGGCAATACTTTTATCATGGCTATTCTGTCTGAATCCAGAGAGCTGTAAAGTGATTATATCGGCTGAATTGAAATACATTGAATTGTTTGAAGCGGCGGAAAACAGCTTATAAGTAGTGTGTTAAGTTATTTAAATGATTGACTGTATTGGAGGCAATGAAACATAGACACTTGAATCATCAAGATTTTACCCTGGCTGCCATTGATGACTGCATCGGGAGAGGCAGGGTGAAAGACTGGGCTGAACTGAGACGCGCGGTGTTGAATGATCCCGCATTGATGGCAAAGGTAAAAAGGATATGCCAGACGTATATGAAAGACCCTTATGCGCAGCGATATCAGTTCTGGATGCGGTATGTCGAAAAGCATTCTGCCTGAATGGGAAAAAGTGTTGTCATCAGCCGCACACATACAACGCCCAGTGCAGATATTGGGCAGTTTGGTCGGCATTGAAACCGGCGTGCGGCAACTGATCCGGAGCGAACCGTTGGAAACCGCACAAATAGATTGTTCCGGAGCTGTTGTTACAGTGCCGACCCTGGCTGAGATGTTGCGCATAAAGGGCGTTTTAATCCTGAAACGAAATGCGACGCGCGACTATCTTGATTTTGTGGCGCTGGCCGATCAATGTGGTGACGACGGCGTTGTGGATGCTTTGAAGAGGTTCGATCTGCTTTATCCTCAAGAAAATGGGGAATCCGCCTTGCAGCAGCTCCAGATACAGCTCGCGGAACCGCTTCCATATGATTTTGATGCAGTGGAATTGAGCGAGTACAAAAACCTTGCTGCGCGATGGCATAATTGGTCAACCGTAAAAGATGCGTGTATTCATTACGCGCTGTTGATTTTTGATCGAATTTTGGGATTGGAAATCTGAATATGGGTGATGAGATCCTGATCCGATGAATTTTTCGGTCGAAAAATTATCAGAAAATTTTAAAGAATTGGAAAAGATGGGTATCATCGATTCCTTTGAAAAATATGCGGATATGGTAAGATTCAGGAATTTTATTGTGCATCGGTATGAGAATATTGATACACAGATCCTGTTTGCCATTGTGACGAAAAGACTGGATGACTTTAGTGCATTTGCCGATGAGGTCAGAAAGGCTTGTTAAATGTACCGATTAACTGAAATACACGATGTTGAATAATCTTGCATTGACGGATAGTGTTTAAAGGGTCTGTCGGAGGAAATTTTATGACATTAGAAGATCAAACGATTAGAGAAATTAAACAATTACC
>CAYNUX010000682.1:0-1942 GCA_964400115.1 uncultured Cytophagia bacterium | reverse complement strand
ACGAGATCGTTTCACGTGACTGGAGTTCAGACGTGTGCTCTTCCGATCTGTAGTGGGAAAAACAAAACTGGGTTCTGTTGGCCTCCCCTGGCCCAACACTCAAGTCCGCATCGTTGATTTGGTTACCCGGCAGGAGCTGGGTATCGATCAAATCGGTGAATTGGAGATAAAAGGTCCTCAAGTTATGCTCGGTTATTGGCCCTTGAAAAAGAATGAAAACTTGGAATGGCTTCAAACCGGTGATATCGCGAAAATGGACAAGGATGGCTATTTTTTTATTGTAGACCGGAAAAAAGATGTTATATTGTCAGGAGGATATAATGTATATCCCAGTGAAGTTGAAAGCGTATTGCTGGAACATCCTGCTGTCAATCAAGTGTCTGTTATTGGAATGCCCGATGAATACTATGGCGAGCGCGTAAAAGCATTTATTGTGCCTACAAAGGATGTCTCTGATAAGGTACTCTTACAACATTGCAGGCATCGTCTCGCCTCCTACAAGGTACCCAAAGAGATCGAATTTCGGAGCTCTTTTCCCAGAAATCTCCTGGGAAAGGTAATCAGACGTCACTTAATATATGAATCCAAATAGGTTGAAAGCTGTTCTTTATGGAGCACGATCTGTTACGCACAAGTTTAATCGGTACCCAAAAGCCGGTCGTGAAAATTACGGTGCTGGCTCAGCCGGATGACATTTCGCTGGTTCCGGCTCTGCTGTCACTGTTTGAAACCCATCTCAAATCGAGTCAAAGATTTATCTTTGATCTCAAACAAATCAAAAAGCTTACCCCAAGCCTCATCGTATCTTTGCTGGAAATTACTGCCAAATGTCGTCGCAGAGGGGGACAGGCGTGTCTGGTCAATTTATCCAGCCATTTGCAGCAACAATTTGAATCTTTTAACACACTCACTTTTTTATTCTCCTGTTCCGATGAAGAAGAAGCCATCGAAGAATTAACATGGGATGAGCTGGAGACCATTGTGGGCAAGACAACGCCAGCGGCCAAATTGCCTTCCGGAGGAAAGCAATCTATAAAGATTCCCAGCCGCGTGGATGCGTTGTATCGCGTTTGTGATTTTTCCACAGGCATAGCTCGTGATATGGGTTTCACGGAAAATGAAATCAGTCGCCTCAAGATTGCTGTTTACGAAGCATGCCTGAATGTCATAGAACACGCCTATCATTCCGATCCTGACAAGATTGTCGAAGTTCAGGTCGATCGCTTTAACGATCGAATTGTCATTACCGTTATCGACCACGGTGAAGGTTTTGAAGAGCAAGATCGTAACAATTTTGATATTGAAGAAGCAGCCAGTATGCGGCGTACAGGTGGAATGGGATTGCATATTATCAATCGTTCGATGGATTCAGTTCAATACAAACGCGATGCGATTCGAGGGAATTTTCTCAAAATGACCAAATATCTCGGAGGAATGCGAGAACAAGAGCAGAAAATCAATCAACAGGGGTAAAAGGGCATCAGCGTTTTTGATGGATAAAAAAATTATTTTTGTATTTATCCCGTTTGACCCATTTTGGAATGAGAGAGTACTGTAAATATGTCAAAGTTTCGTGTGATTTGGATTTTTGAAATTTTATTTGTGGCCATGGGCTTGATTATTGTGGTTCTCTTTCAGCAGGGAGGACGAATAGACCCCGGAACAATACCGGAAAAGGGAAAACCCGCTATAAAGGAAACCAGGCCTCAACAGGAGACCGTTTCTGCAGAGGAGGTCAAGCCTATCCCCCTGGTAGAAAAAGCGGTAATGTGTCTGGATGTTGACGGAGGAAATCCGGTTCTTGTAAAGTCTCATTTCAGCTCTCTGATCGAACGGGTTTATTGTTTTGTCTCTTTTGCCAATACCCAGTCGGTGAGACAAAACATCTATCATCGCTGGACCTATCAAAACAGAATCATGTATGAACAAGATTTTGCGATAG
>CAYNUX010000681.1:0-1946 GCA_964400115.1 uncultured Cytophagia bacterium | reverse complement strand
AACTGAATTTGGCCTCCAGCGAATCGGCTAAGCAAAATCAAGGGGTTATCTATCAAAATACGCTCGATCAGTTCAAACAGTACCTGGGACTTTCAATTTTTCAAGAGGTCGATGTCGCCGCCGATGTCTCTCATCAACCTGTTCAAGTGGACCTGGAGAAAGCCATAGAATCCGGCATTGCATCCCGCATGGAATTAAGACAAAGACAAATCGACATCAAGAGTGCGCATTTCCGGCTTGTCGAGATCGACGCCCAAAATGAGTTCAAGGGCAATATGGAATTCATCCTGGGAATATTTGGCACGGACGAAAACATGCCGGATATTTACGAAACTCCGACACGTAATCAGCAATTTTCATTCAGTTTTGAAATCCCCATCTTTGATTGGGGTGCCAATCAATCCCGCATCGATGCACAAAAAGCCGCAATCGATCGTTCTGAATTGTCATTGGCAGAAGAGAAAAAAACGATCATTATCAATATTCGACAGATCTATCGAAGCCTGCAAAACCAGGAAATTCAGATCGATATTGCACGCAAGAATGTTCGCAACGCTCAGCTCACCTATGAGATCAACCTGGAACGATATCGAAATGGCGATTTAACGAGTATGGATTTGAATCTTTACCAAACTCAGCTTTCCGAAGAGCAGAATAACCTGGTAAGCGCGCTGGTAAATTATAAACTGGATCTGCTGGACCTCAAGATTCAATCCATGTATGATTTTAGACGAAACAAGCCGATATTGCCCACACCATTAAAGCCAGCAGGAGTACCGAGTGAGAACTAGATATTTTTTATTGATTATAGGGTTAGGAACCAACCTTTTTTATAGCTGTGGTCAAGAGGGCCGCGACTCTGAACCGCAGATCGCGGTACCCGTGTCTGTTAAAGATGTACAACCGCGTTCCATTAATGAGTATATTTCGTCAACGGGTACCGTACAGGCCTCCAAAGAGGCAGCGTTGACAAGCCAAATCAATGGATATTATGAGCTTCAGACCAATCACCGAACTGGCAAGCCCTATAAAACCGGCGACAATGTGAATAAAGATGAGCTCATTCTCAAGCTCGACAGCCCGGAAACTATCAACACTGTCAGGATTGAATCTCAAAAGCTGAATCTGGATATCAGTCAACGAGAATATGAAAAACAACAATCCTTATATGAAAAGGGCGGTGTCACTCTACGCGAGCTGGTGGATTCGGAACGGGCATTTCGGGATGCCCGGTACAGCTATAATAACGCTTTACTGGAACTGCAAAAAATGGAAATCCGTGCACCTTTTACTGGAGTGATTACCGAACTGCCTTACTATACCCCGGGGGTTAAAGTCGGCCTGGAAAGACCTATGGTCACAGTAATGAACTATACCCGGCTCTACCTCGATCTGGATCTTGCCGGAAACAGTTTTGGCCGGGTGAGTGAATCCCAATCTGCGAGAATCACCAATTATTCTTTTCCCGATGACACACTCACCGGCTCTATCAGCCAGGTAGCCCCTGCGATTCAACCGGCCACGCGGTCGTTCAGCGTGGGCATGATGATCGAAAACCCGGATCTGCTTTTGCGGCCGGGCATGTTTGTGAAAAGCGAAATCATTATTGCTGCACGAGACAGCACGATCGTGGTGCCAAAACATATCATCCAGAGCAATAACCGTGGCAAGATCGTCTATGTGGTCGAAAAAGGCGCTGCTTCGGAACGCCTGATCCAGACGGGAATCGAAAATCCGGACTTTATAGAGGTCACCGAAGGTCTAAAGCTCGGTGATCGCCTGGTAATCAAGGGATTCGAAACCCTGAGCAATCGATCCAAAATCAAAATCGTCAGATAACCCGTCAAATTTCGGGCCGGGCCTGCTAACTGCACCCGTATCGTTCAATATAACGACAAGACCTATGGAAAAACTCACTCGATTTTCAGTCAATAACCCCATCACGA
>CAYNUX010000680.1:0-1953 GCA_964400115.1 uncultured Cytophagia bacterium | reverse complement strand
CAGGGCTACGAGCAAAAAGGGCCCCTGCTCCAGGCCGTCCAGGCCGGTATATTGGTTGATCGGTAGGTTGGTATGTCGGATAGTGATGGATAAGAAACGGCCGTTGCACCACTTGTGATGCTGGGTAACGAACAACCGATAACAGAAGTGAGGTTGTACAGAATGAAGTTGATCAACAAGGCGCTGAAATTCCCATTCCACTCAATCCTATTGAGCATTTATCCCATCATTAATTTGTTCGGGCGAAATATCGTTTATATTGCATTCGAAGATATCCTTCGATCTCTGGCATTGTCCGTCGCGCTCATCATCGTTTTCTTGCTCGGTTTTTACGTCATCTTGAAAGATTGGGAAAAAGCCGGAGTCTTGTGCTTGTTACTTGTGCTCCTATTCTTCTCCTTCGGTCACGTCGCTCATTTACTCGAAACGTGGATATCTCGAAGGGATATGACATTTGATGTCTCGATGCTACCCTGGGTGTGGTTATTTATCTTTCTCCTGCTCACCTTTATCATTCTTCAGGCCGAGTTGCCAGAAATGAGCACCCAGTTTTTAAACGTCAGTAGCCTAGTTTTGTTCATTTTTCCGTTGCTAACCATCATTCCACATATCGTTGCAAATAGGGAATACGATCAATCCGAACGAGATATGATTTCGCAGATGCGTGGCGAAGCGCAGGCCGAAGCTTCATTGCGCGAGATGGCTGAATCTGAACGCCCAGACATCTATTATATCATCCCGGATGGATATGTGAGGTCCGACATTCTCAATGAGTTCTATAATTATGATAACTCTTCTTTCACGAGGGCACTGGAGCAGCGGGGATTTTACATTGTCTCGTCCAGCCACTCAAATTATTTGAACACGACGTATTCGTTGAACACTGCTTTAAATTTGATCTATTTCCACGAACTCCCAACGTCAATTTTCAGAAAAGCCAGATGCAATCTGTACGCAAACTACGTCAATGATTTTCTTCGGCGACAGGACTACCAAATCGTGGTATTCGATTCCGGAACCGATGACACGAACCAACAGTATGCGGATATTTTCGTATCCCCATCATCCACGCAAATGGAAAAAGGAGGAGAGATAAACCCCTTTGAACGGTTGTTGCTGAGAACGACCCTGGGGTTACTATTCTTCGAAAGAGAATCCCTCACAGAGAAGCCGAGCGACGGCGTAATTGCGTCGGTGAATAGTGAGCTTGATGTACGTCGAGAGCGCATCGAACATGCGTTTGCTCATCTTCCGGATTACGCAGACCAGGAAGGGCGTTATTTTTTATTCGCGCATATTTACCTGCCCCATTTTCCATTCTTGTACGGTCCAGATGGAAAGGCGTTACCGTATCACGAGGATCTGAATCTATATTGGTATCAAGTCGAACCAGAAAACTACGTTGAATATTATACGTATCAGATTGATTATTTGAACCAGGCGATATTGGACACAGTTGATACCATATTGGAAACATCAGAAAAGCCTGTCATCATTATTTTGCAATCGGATCACGGCGACGAAAAACACCTGGATTGGAATGCGCCGAGCACTCAAGGGGTAAACGTTCGCTCCGCCGCTTTCAGCGCGATTTATTTTTCAGATCACTCGTATGATGCACTCTATCCCACGATGACGACGGTCAATACGTTCAGAGTGACGTTGAACCATTGGTTTGGCACACAATATCCGTTGCTGCCAGATAAAGTCTTTTTTCACGAACATACCGCCTTGACGTCTTTTAACAAAAAACCGAAGTTCATCGACAGTTGTGCCCAATTCAATTTATGTTTGCCCACTCACCCTGATTAGCTCCGACGAGTTAAGTTGTCAATCAGAAACTATTTTTCACCCCGATAACCTGCCAGACCGTTAAGCGATTCACCAATCTACCGATATACCAACCTATGTTCAAACCACGTCCCAAACAACAGGAAGTGCTCGATTACACCG
>CAYNUX010000679.1:0-1959 GCA_964400115.1 uncultured Cytophagia bacterium | reverse complement strand
GGCACACTGATTGCCGTATGCTCTCTGGTCGTCCAACCCAATTCGATCGATTTGCCATCCAGACAACCCCTGTCACGGTCTTTTTCATACTTTCTCATTTTGGTTAAAGAGGTTGTCATTGGTGAATTAACTTTTTATATTTATCAAATTTTCTATTGACGTGGAAATGCTATGGAACCCTTATTGCAACTGGGACTGGAAACCATTTACTGGATGCAAAACTTTCGGAATCCTTTTCTCGATACATTTTTTCATACTATTACGATCCTCGGCAACGGCGGATTCTACCTTTTTGTGTTTCCGCTGATCTATTGGTGCTTTGACAAGCATCTTGCGGCCCGTATCGGTCTGGTGATTTTATTGAGCGGACTCTTAAATTTCGATCTCAAAGACCTTATCGGGCAACCCAGACCGTTTTATTGGGATCCTGCCATTCAATTACACCCTGCCTCTGGCTTTGGCTTGCCTTCCGGACATGCACAAGTCACCCTGTCGATCGGAGGGTATTTGATCCTGCTGTACCGTCATCAAAAGGTCACTTTATTGATTACCACGCTGGTTTTTTTAATCGGGTTATCCAGGATATATCTCGGTGTTCATTTTCCTACGGACGTCCTGGCCGGATGGGCCGTGGGAATTGTTTTTTTGTCGATTTATTGGCCTCTTGAAAAACCCTTATCTCGCTGGCTGGCCAGGCAGACTTTATTATTCCAAAGTCTGTTGCTCATTCTTGTACCTATCGGTCTGTATTTGATCTATCCCAATCCTTATGCCGTCATTGTCATAGGGTCTATGATTGGACTCGGATATGGATATCTCTTGAATCAGAACATTTGTACTTTTGATCAACCTCCGACAAGAACATTGTTTTGGGTGCGTTTTCTCGTCTCACTCTTTCTGACCCTGCTTTTGCTCTATGGATTGAGAACTCTTTTTCCGTCACCAGATTCAAGCGGTTATGTCTTTTGGCGATTTGTCCGCTATTTGCTGACCGGTTTTTTTATCACTTTTCTGGCTCCCTGCTTGTACAACCAGTGGGAAAAGCCTTTCCGGTCAAAATAAAAGATCTTGCCATTGTTAACTGTGGCCGTGCCCTGAATTCAGGGTTTTTGTGTAAAGAATACAGGTCCCAATAAAAATATGCGATGATAAAAATTTATCGCTTTTGCCGTTCGCAGACAGTGTGGTATGAACATCAGGCTTGACTATTGTGTCAAGAACGCTATATTAGATAACAGAAACATTTGAACACAAGATGAACAGTCACGCAATCCCGGATTTTATCCGGTCGTAATAGTTTATGGGAGGAGACGTGGACGTCCCGCAAAACATGCAAGCTGCAGTACTGACAAAATATAATCAGATCGAATGGAAAACCAGGCCTGTTCCTGAAATCCGGTCTGATCAGGTTCTGGTACGTGTCGGATATGCAGGGATATGCGGCAGCGATCAGCATATTTTTTCCGGGGATTTTCATCCCCGTACCCCAGTGCCATTTATTCCCGGGCATGAGTTTGCCGGTACCGTAGCCAGAATCGGCGAGGATGTAAAGGATATCGAGGCAGGGGATCGTGTGTGTATAGATCCAATCATTCCCTGCGGTAAATGTGCTGCATGTGAATTAGAGCATTATCCTGCTTGCACCTCGCTAAAGTTGCTCGGCGTCGATATGGACGGTGGATTTGGCCAGTATGTCGCCGCAGATGAATACATGGTTTACAAACTCGATGATCGTATCTCGGAAAGAGACGCATCCTTGATCGAAGTCTATTCCATAGGATTTCATGCGTGCAATCGTGCCGAATTGAAAACCGATGATACCGTCGCCATTTGGGGGGGAGGGAGGATCGGTCATTCGATTTTTCAGGCTGCTCGTACGCACACAGATAATATAATTTTTATGATCGATGTCCTGGAAAAACGACTCGAGATCGCACGTCAATTTTATCAACATGTTAT
>CAYNUX010000678.1:0-1960 GCA_964400115.1 uncultured Cytophagia bacterium | reverse complement strand
ACCATGGGCGAAGAGTGGAACAGAGAATTCCTCAAATGGGTCGGTGTTTATAGTGAATCCAGACGCCCATCTGACGGGGCAAGGGAATTGAACCCTTTATCAAATGCCCATAATCTTGTTGGTGAGCCGGGCGAACTGCTCGGAGGAAATACAAAGGATGGCGGCACAGAAAACCACAAAACCATGTGGCGTACCAGTGCCCTGGTCTATAGTCAATTGTTTCCGGATAGTGCAGAGATCTCAGGATATGATCTGAAAACAGCTAAAACAATGAGTTCTGACATGCTGCGAGAATATCTTGAACGAACACTTTTAATGGGAAATGGAGAATATGATTCCCAGGTCTATTACCCGCATACCATCGAAGCCTTTTTAAATCTATATGATTTTTCAAATGATGCGAATATAAAACAGATGGCCAAGTTTGCACTGGATTACTATTTTAGCACGTTTGGCCTGAAAGTGATAGACGGCGTTATTGCCGGAGCTCAAAAGCGAGGTTATCTGACGGGTAATGATCCCTGCGAAATGGAAATCATGCTATGGAGTTATTTTAATGATACCAGCCGGGATATGACCAAAGCCGTCGCCTCTATACAACAAGTGACAACCTCTTACCGGCCGAACAAAATTATCTGGGATATTGTTCGCAAAGATATTCCCCTGCCCTTTGAAGCCAAAATGAGCCGCCCGTTTTACCATATGGATCATCCACACGCTTTTGCTGAGACGTTTTATTGCTCCGAGTCTTATGCCATGGGCAATATTCAGATGAGCATCGTCGACAATCCCAATCAACAGATGGTGTGGTCTGTGGTTGCAAGGGGTGAACAGGGCCCACTCTGCTTTAGCGGAGGGCATCCGATGCGCAAAAGCACATCCGGCCACAGTCCTTATACACAAACATTGCAGTCCAAAGGATCCTTGATATTGATTACTGCACCGACAAAAAAACTGGAATCAGCAGATACAACCATTGCACCGACCTATTCAAAAATAGATCGGCCTAATTTATGGCATCTTCCTGCGAGTGAGCAACAAAACGGATTTGAAATTCGTCACCGTCAAAAGTATGCCCAGGCAGATCTCGAGCCCATGATCTTGCCAGAATCAGGGTCGGCCAAAGCTCTAAATGATTTCTTTTATAACAGCATGGGCACTGCAGGTTCCTGGTTTTATTATCCCAACCAGTTGCATCCGAATCAAGAGGGAAATATCTGGTTGTTTGACGCCGGAAAGACATTTTTAGCCGTGATTCCCCTAACGGACAATTCATATAATATTCATCCAGGAGCAGAGCTTGCAGCCGAGATGGACAAACAAGCCTCGCGATTTTTTAGCGATTACAGTCTTTTGGTTTTTCCCGGCACTATTTCGGGCTATATTGTAGAAACAGGAGAGCGAGACACGTATAAGACGCTGGAAAAATTTGCAGCCGGTATTAATGAAAAAACAAACATCGACACGTCCAGGCTCAAAAACCAGCGATTATTGCAATATACGTCTCTATATGATCAAGAGCTGATCATGCAGTATAACTCTGTAGGCCTGCGTTGTCAGGCAACAATCGATGGAGATCGAATCGATTGGGATCATTATACGGATAAAATGGTATATCAGAGTCCATATATTACTGTCGGGAACGGAAAATTTAAAATATCAAATGGTGCAGGTGGATATCAGGTAGAATTCAGGGATGGGATTCCCGTCTATTCCAGTTTTTCTCCTTGAGCGCTCTACAGAAATATAACTTTATATTCTTTTCCCAAATACACAAACACCAGAGTATGCATACACCAGCTTTCATCGATTCAACTTTTAATATCAACGGTCAAAAAGCAGGGACACTGATGCATGTCAAATGCAGGCCGGGACGCATCAAATCCAATGGACAGATCGATCCCTGCCTGTAGGACCTATTTTGCTGCTCAATGATGGTTGGAAAGACTCGTACCCAAAA
>CAYNUX010000677.1:0-1961 GCA_964400115.1 uncultured Cytophagia bacterium | reverse complement strand
GTCATCGTGTTGAATCCGGCCCGTGGCAAAGGTATTGACAGTTTCTATCAGAGCATCGAGCCATTGATCGGCACTATCCCATTGCTCTGTCAAAAAATCCCTTACTCTGTCCAGACCAAAGAACTCTCCCTGCATATCCCGTGCTTCATGGATCCCATCTGTCAAAAGAAACAATTTATCTCCGGGTGACAATGTAAATGTTTGGGTTTCAAAATCAGCATCTTGAAAAATACCCAATGGAGTGCCCTTTTCCCCATGTAAGAACCGGACACCCGAATCACTGGCATGCAACATCGGAATATGGCCCCCGTTGGAATATTGAACATATCCGGTCTGCACATTCACAATCACATAAAACAGGGTGACAAACAACCCTTGTTGACTTTTTTCGACCAAAGTGTCATTGATAGCAGCCATTAACAACCTGGGTTCTCGTATCTCTCTGACCAGAGACCGGGTATCGCTCATGATATGCGCCATAAACAAGGCTGCAGGGATGCCTTTTCCGGACACATCACCAATTAAAAGTCCCAAATGAGTTTGGTCAAGAGCAAAAGCATCATAAAAATCTCCTCCAACGGCAGCGGCCTGCAATGTTTTGGCTGCCAGCTCGAACGTGTAACCTGGCATAGCGGGAAAATGGGTCGGCATAAAACTCTGCTGTACAGTTCGGGCAAGCTCTAGTTGCTGCTGCATTCGTTCCTGTTCCAGGGCTATCGTGTGCATTCTTGCGGTCTCGATTGCCATGGCCACCTGGCAGGCGAATGTTTGAAAAATTTCCAAATCCTGCTGATCGAACTCTATACCGTCATTTCTATTGATGACCTGAGCGACGCCAATGATCTTATCCTTGACCAGCAACGGTACCGTCAGGATAGATTTGGTTATAAATCCGGATTGTTGATCGATTTGGCTATAGAAACGCTCATCCTTTGTGACATCGGGGACGATCAAGGCTTTTTTATGTTGCCACACCCACCCTGCAATTCCCTGTCCTCGTTTCAAGTGTATGGTTTTTTGTACCTCCTGGCCCACTTTTCCGAGGGCTATCTTGCATTCCAGCATGTCGATTTCCTGATTGACGAGCATCACCGAACTGGCTTCGGAATGCATGACACTTTGCGCCTTTTCCATGACCAGATTGAGCACCTCGTTGAGATCCAGAGAAGAGTTGACAAGGGTACCCACCTGGATCAGGCTCGACAATTTTGCAACCCGCATATTCAGACGTTCGATTTCTGCAAAGAGTTCTTGTTCTTTTAGAGTGAGACCAGACATCAAGCACTCGCAGGTTTTGATTTTGCTTGATTCATTTGTGCGATCCATGCCTTAATCACTGCATGCACAAGGGTTGCCAGAGGAATCGCAAAAAAGAGTCCCCAAAAGCCCCACAAACCGCCAAAAACCAGCAATGCAACGATAATTGCAACGGGATGCAGATTGACCACCTCGGACAATAACAAAGGTGCCAAAAGATTTCCATCAAGAGCTTGTATAATCAAATAAGCAATCGTTGTATAGAGAAAATTTTGATCCAATCCCCACTGAAAAAAGGCAATTAATGCAACGGGAAAAGTCATAAAAGTTGCACCGATATAAGGAATCAAAACCGAGAGGCCAACAAAAAGACCCAACAACATGGAAAATTGTAGTCCAAGCATAGAAAACATGATAGAGCTTACTACCCACACGATAACGATTTCCCAGACTTTGCCTCTGATATAATTTGTGATCTGTTGATTGACTTCATTCCATACCCGGGTGAGGAGACCACGATCTTTGGGAATAAACGAGCTCAGCCAATTCATGATCAATTTTTTATCTTTAAGAAAAAAGAACACCAGCAAGGGCACAAGAATAAAATAAATGACTATCGTTATCAGCCCGCGAACAGAGGCAAGAGACAATGTAAACAAACTCTGCAAGACCTGTGTCAATTCTGAAGCAAAAAACCCCATAAC
>CAYNUX010000676.1:0-1962 GCA_964400115.1 uncultured Cytophagia bacterium | reverse complement strand
TGATTGTTCAGCGGCGTTTCGTTCACTCGCCAGTTGTCGATTTCGTTCGGATAATTCGGAACTATATTTCACGGTACCCATAATAATCAGGATGAGAAGAATCCCGATCATTCCGTAGGAAGTGCGGCGTAAAAATGATTGTCGTTTTCGCTTGAAAAGTTCGGATTCAACGAGTTGATCCACAATTTCCCGGGTGTCTTTTGGCTCGATCAAACTGGCCAAATGGTTAGCCATTGATAGGTCACCGCTTTTGATGGAGGTGATGGCGCCAATTATATTCAACTTGTTTGTAATTTTTTGACTCTTGGGATTTGCCCCCCAATTTTGAAGAGCTTCACTGTTTAATTTACGCGCATGATCGAGAGTCGAGAAGATAGATTCAAAATGAAGGTCACTTCTCATTAGGGCAGCAACTGAAGCTTCATCATGAAAATCATTGAAGTTCCCGTATTTTTTTTCGATTTCAATTATTTGTTCTTCTGCAATTTCGCTGAGTTCAATGGAGCGCCGGCGGGATGTAGCGCCAGAAAGATAGTCCTCGATTGACTGAATGAATTCCCGAATGTTTGTCGGCCGATCTTTCGGATCGGGTTCGAGTGCGTTGACGCAAATCAATTCCAGGTCGCTCGGAATCATTCGACCCGTCTTCCGCAGAGATGGAGGGGTCACTTTACCTGCTTCAGCAAGAGAAAGAGCATTCTGTGGTGTTTCGGAATCATGAGGATAATATCCCGTTAAGAGGAAATAAAGGATACCACCGAGGAGATAAATATCAGTATGGTAATGAACGCCAGACATATCATCTTTGGTTTGTTCCGGAGCCATAAGGGCGGGGGTGCCTGCGGGATTGGAAGCCGTTTCCAGATTAGGCAATGTGATCGATCGTCGGCCGTATTCTTTTTGGTGAAGGAGTTTTGAATCTTCCTTTTCATCAACAATAACCGCAATTCCCCAGTCGATCAGTTGAACTTCCCCAAATTCACCGATCATCACCTGAGACGGTTTTAAATCGCGGTGGACGATTCCCCTGCTGTGAGCAAATGCCACCGCCTGCATCATCTGGACATAAATCTGAAGGTGCTTTTGAAGAAAATCCTCCACGGACATCGATTCGAAGTCCTCGCTCAGAATTTCACTCCACTGTTTTCCGCGAACCAACTTCATTGCCAGCAGTGGATCGCCGTCTTCCGTCTGACCAATTTCGTGAACAGGAACAATGTTAGGATGCTCTAACTTAGCTGTTATCAATGCTTCCTGATAAAATGAGTAACAGGCAGCGCGGTATTTTTCCTCTTTTTCAGACTCTGTTTGCGAGGACTTTTCCATGACCACCTTGATCGCAACTTCGCGATTGAGCGACGATTGAATCCCGCGCCAAACAATGCCTTCTCCCCCAGACCCGATGACCTCTGTGAGAATAAAGGCTGTTTCATCCCAGTCGGGGGTCTTCCCTCCACTGGTATGCTGATCAGCCTTAGGCTGAGACAAGGTGATTGTCGAAAACGTACTTAACTTTGGGTTTTCGCCATTTGGAATTTCTAAAGGGGACTGAATCGTTTTTTCCGCTGGTTTTTCTGGGTGCATCTTTGTATTATATCCTTAATGTAACCAACATTACATAAGACTATGCAAAAAGTATATCCCTAAACTCAACAGGAAAAGAAAATGGAAAAATATATTGCCGATAATAATAAGGAAAATGATATTCAATCAGGCGGATTGAGAGAATCCTTTTTCTGTTTCTCGTTTAAGAAATTCAGAAATCACCGGATCTTTTGATTGAGTGAATTCATTAACATCGCCGTCGAAGTGTATTTTTCCCTGGTGGAGCAGGAGAACTCTCTCGGCTACTTCTGCCACAGAAATTAAGTCATGAGTAACGACAATAGTTGTCGCTTTTGTTTGCTCATTCACATCGATGATAACATCGTCGATGGTTTCAGCAGTCATGGGATCGAGCCC
>CAYNUX010000675.1:0-1963 GCA_964400115.1 uncultured Cytophagia bacterium | reverse complement strand
GCAAGCTGATCACAAAGTCACTTTTAGAGTTGTCGGGGGTAATGGCACCCTTTATCCCGGTACCGGAGCGCAAGTCGATGTTTATACAAATAGTCAGGGTTACGCTGCGGTTGCATGGAAGCTCGGAACCTCTACCTTTTTAATGAATGAATTACAAATTTCTTCAGAACATGAAAACCTTCCATTAATCAATTCACCGCTGATGATATATGCCGATTCAAGACCTGTGGCAGCGGCTCAACTGCTCATTTCGGCCGGTAATCATCAAAAAGGATATATATATGAACCTTTGTCAGACTCTCTGGCGGTTGTTGTTTATGACCGTTATGATAATCCGGTTCCGGATACAGAGGTAAGGTTCCAGGTTCAGGATGGCAATGGCCGGGTAAACAATAGCACGGATATATCCCTAATGAGCGATGAGAATGGCCTTGTTAAGGTTTCCTGGACCTTGGGTGAGATCGCCGGTATTGAACAGCATTTGATCGCCTTTCTTGAAAACAACCCATCGGTCTCCATAACCTTTGAGGCAATGAGTGATAACCGCAATGCCGCCCGACTGCTTTTGAGGGGAGATGCAAACCATAGTGGAAATGTAAATGCGGTTTTATCTGATTCGATTGCGGTAAAAGTTGAAGACCAGATGGGAAACCCGATTAACAGGTATGCTGTCTATTTCTCATCACCAATGGGAGGAAAAATAAATGGCAATGCGGATGCCTATATTCTAACCAACCATCAGGGTGAGGCCAAATGTGAATGGCAGCTTGGTGCGAGCACTGGTGAACAGCGTTTGCATGTTTTAGCCGGTGAACTCGCCGGATCCCCTGTTATTATCAAAGCCGATGTACATAACAAATTGCCTGCATTCATGCGACTGCTATCACAAAAATCTTCTCTTGCCTATCCCAACTTGCTTCTGGAACCCGTCCGAGTTCAGATCACCGATTCCAGCGGCTATGCTGTCGTCGGTCATCAGGTTGAATTTGAAATTATTGAAGGTGAAGCAACATTTGATGGCGGAAAAGCGATTAAACTGTTGTCCGATAAATATGGAAGGGTTCAGCCGCCCTTGAATGTCGGTACTAAAGCCGGAAGAATTTTGATTCAAATATCGAGCCACTATAAGGGCAATCCACTCATCGACTCTCCTGAAATCGTGAGTATCGATTTGGTCGGCCGTACCCCCCAGATTTCGCAATCGACTATCCAGGCGTCTTCTCCCCATATCGCAAATAATAAGGATTGTTCCAACTTTATCGTTACTATCCGGGATCAATACCAAAATCCGGTTGCCTCTATTCCCTTAATTATAAAATGTGATAACTCCCATGCGGTCATCAATCAGGATCAGTTTGTCACTAATGAGAAGGGCCAAATTACAGGTGATGTTAAAAGTACAAAATCGGTTATAACTCACCTGTGGCCGGAACGAGATGGAAAATTGGCCGCCAGAGATTCTGCCCGCATCGAGTTTAACCCGGGAAAGGCGTTTCGCCTGCATAAGCTGACAGGGGATAATCAAACCGGATACCTTGGCCGGGTTCTGGACTCTTTGCTCGTTTTTTCGTTGCAAGATTCTTTTTATAATCCTATCCCCAATGCTTTTTTGAAATTAAAGATTCAGCTGCCGAATGATCAGGTCGTCGATATTGAAGATGGATTCTCCGATACCGATGGTTTGTTTCGATATCAGTGGCGTCTCAGTAAATATGAAGGGCTGCATCGTCTCATGATCGAGCGCCAGGGGCTGGAGCCGATTGTTTTTAAAGCTTTTGCGGTTAAAGGCGTTCCTGCCAAAATCATCAAGATCGAAGGAGATAATCAATCGGGTTTGACATACACCCTTTTACCAAAACCGTTCAAAGTCAGGGTTCTGGATAAAAATAATATTCCTATTGGGCGAATTCAGGTCAATTTTCATATAATTAGCGGTGGTGGAAAATTCATTGAGGGTTCTGTG
>CAYNUX010000674.1:0-1970 GCA_964400115.1 uncultured Cytophagia bacterium | reverse complement strand
AAGGCATCTTTGCGATAATAATCCTGAAAGTATAAACTCAATTTCCAGGGTTGTACAAAAGCGAACTGGTGAGAACCACTGTGTGTAGTAAAGTCGATACTCCAATACTGCATATGCAGGTTATCTTTTTGCGCAGACAGACCAAATTTGAGTTTCTGGTTTTGGTTGATTTTAAATTCGAGGTCGCCATTCAGACGATGTGAATGGGAAAAGGAATCATTCAAGCGTCCCACACAAGAACTCATGCGAAAATAACCGGTCAGATCCCGAAATTGGGTGGGAGCAAAACCCCACGGTGACTCGTCATACCAATAATCACCGATTTTGATACGTGCCCAATCCTGCCAATGCTCATAGCCGCTCCAACGAGGGTCATGTGATGCCATGCGGTCTTGAATTTCCGTCTCGGTACCGATTCTCCCGTCATCGAGATAACGCAATCCATAAGGAGCACCGGAAACAGGTTTGGTTTGGCGCAGCCGCAATTCATGATCAAATTCAGAATGCTGCCAGGAGTATCGAACTTTATACATAAAACTATCAGACAGATAATGCGACAATGTCAATCCGGCCCACATGCGTGTCTGAATTCCAGGTATCTGGCAATGGGGGTACCAGAATTTGCTACCGGTAGGGGGTTGGAACGCGTTGTTGCTAATATAACCGTTTAAACCGGGTCCAAGGGTATTTTGATTCAAATCCAGGCCATATTGCTTGGCATAGACAAATTGAGTTGAAATATTGATGGCAGAAGAAATAGGCAGGAAAAGATGGGCAGTGCCTAAATGATCGATATAGGCTTCACGTGCCGTCACGCCGACATAGTCGGTTTGTTCGGTGGAATAGGCAGTATAAAATCTTGCATTTCGAAAAAAGGGTATTGGACCGCTCAAACTGATTTGACCGATATAATCCGGTATCTCTCCATCTGTAAATACAGCATCATCTTCGGAAACCTTGCCGAGATCTGCTTTGACAAGTCCGTCCCTGACCAGATCCCTCAAAAGATTTAGATTATCCGGTGACCGGTGCCGCCACAGATAAAGTGCTAAATTTTCATATGGTTTACCGTAATGGGGCATTCCCGGTATTAGGACTCCACCATTTGAAAGCAAATAATTACCGTCAGCATCAATCAGAGGTTGACCGGTCTCATCGACACTGACACCGGAATACTTGAACCATCCGGGAAAGAATTGATTTGGTTTTCCATCTGAAGAAAAACCTGTAAAAGCTCCTTTAGCTTTATTGACAAAGGGAGCAACGATCGGGGAATTTTGGCCATAAGCATTGGGACCAAAATATTTCAATGCTGGCGGGCTATACCGGACATCAAAGGCAAAGGAGTAACGGTTTCCACCTCGCCGTGGAACGACTCGTACGATGCCCGATCCCAAATCGCCATATTGTATATCGAAAGCACCGGGATCAATATGAACACGCTCGATAGCAATAGTGGGTAAGGTAAACAGTGGCCTACCGGACAGCGGTTCGGACAAAATTAACTCGTCAAAAAGAAAAAGTGACTGAGTTATATCGGCATTTCGAATTTTTGGCCGGTCATCAGCAAGGGTTTGATCGATAAAAGCGTGTACAGTTATAGCTGATGCCAGATCTCTGGTGGGCAAATGATCGAGTGACAGACGTGCGCTATCCGGAGTGGAGTCTCTAGAGCCTACTTTAATGGGATCATAACCAGAATGAAGGGGGGTGAGTTCAACTGCCCTGAAAATATTTTCATGGTTGCGCATCACTATCTTTTTGACCGCTTTATTTTGAAACGAATGATGTAAAAAAACAAGGTGATATTTACCGGATTCGAGATCCTCAAAACTAAATCTTCCGGTCTGTGAGGTAACGGTTTTTAGATTTACTTCTCCTCGCAAGTATACATGTGCTCCGGGTACAGGCTTTCGAGTATGACTGTTTTGGACAAGACCGCTAATCGAACCATTCGCCAACACGACCTG
>CAYNUX010000673.1:0-1990 GCA_964400115.1 uncultured Cytophagia bacterium | reverse complement strand
TCCATGGCCAAGAAAAGTCAACATAAGCTGACCTTCATTAAAATAGTTGGCAAGATCTTCAGTGGTGCCAAAATAGGGAGATTCAGCAGAAGTATTGAGAAAATTGGTGACCATTCTTTTGGGAATATAATCCCTGTAGAGTGTTTTAGCCATATTCTCCAATCCGGTATCCGTACCTGTCAGCAAACACACTTGTCGTTGCCAGGGATCGACTATACTTTTTGTTTCATAATCGATAACTTTATCCACAAGATTGATGGCTTGTTCAACGGATCCGGCAGGCAAACGCCCGACATAGAGATCCGGCAAAAGATCATTTCCCTGAACAGTCACAAAATAGTTGTCCGATGAGGTCATACCCCAGGATCGGGTATACTCCATCATACTCGGAACATACGATTTTGAACTGTCCTGTCTCGCGATACTCTTGTCCATAAGATGTGTAGTGTCACCAAAAATCAACAAATAGAGCGGTGCCGGACGCTGCCAATGATTGTATGCATAAGAGACAAATCGCTTAATGGCACGAGGATCATACAGGCCGTCAGAAAATTCATCATAAATATCCTGCACATCTACCAAATGACTGCTCAGGCCCTGACTTGAACGAAAAGCGGCCAGGTCTTGGGCGGGTTGCATAAAATCGCCGTGAGTGATAATAATATAATCTGCTTGTAACCCCGTATCTTTGAGATTCGATGACTCGTCTTTTACAATATCGACAACTTTTTTGGTGGCCTTTCTATTGACCGCATAGACGGTGGTCGATGCATTAATTCGATTTCCAAACCAAACAGAAAATTTGCCGTTCTTTTTGCCGGTTCTAAAATTGGTTATTTGCTGTCCGCCTTTTGTAAGGATATATACTTGATCATCTTCGAAATTGGATATTTTGTAAATACTTTGTGAATTTCCTGTCAAAAAGAACTCTAATCTATTATCGATAGCGATCAATTGTTTTTCATACTCGATGGCCAGCCAGTTCAACAATACGGCATCCACATTCACACCCTCTAGATCTTTGGGCAACAGAAATGAAATTCGGTTTGCCCCGGATTTCAAATCATTGCTTAAAAAGAGAGATTCGAACAGATATTCTGTTTTGCCATCCCAGATCGCATTTCCTATTTTACGGCCATTGAGATAGACTCGCACTTTATGATCGGGATTGGCGGCAGGAATACTCGTTTGGCCGAAAAAAGACGCTTGTATTTTAACTTCTCCTTCCGGCTTGGGATAGGCTATAGGCAAATCAAAATGCGTAGCACCATTTTCCCATTGATCATCCGGTCCTTCCCAATGATTCAATTGTTGCCAGAACCAGTGATCCAAATCCTCCTGGGGCACAAACAATAAGCGCTGATAAGTGAGGTCCTTTTCAAGATGGACGCGTGTACGGGCATACTTTATGGTATCAGCGTTTGCAATATCAACAGAACCGGGAATTTCGGCAAAACGGGCACCAGAGCCCTTGCCCCATGTCAACCAATAGACATTTGTTTCGGAATAAAAAGAGAGGTAAGATTCTTCACCCGAGTTGTGTTCACCAATAAAAATAATTCGGTCAGTTTCATCAAATACTCCATCCTGCCCGCCTTCAACAAGAATAGGAACCGGATTACCCCGATTGCTGAGCGCCAGTGATGACGGTACAATACTACCGAGATCGATACCGGCCGCGATCAGGTCGTTGCCGGAAACCGAGTAAACACCATCCTCTTCCACCAGTAATTTATAGCGATAAGGTGCCAATGCTTCGCCTGCAAGGGATTTGCTCAGCGAATATGAGCTATGCCTCCAGGATTTACATTGTTCATAATTCAACAAACCCGAACGATACAATTCCTCAAATGCCGAGGCCCGCATGGCAGCGATTTGATTTGTCAACCGTTTTCCTGCCGCAGGAGCCGAAAAATCGATACGTAGGGTTGCACGCTCGAGCAATAGATCGGAAGAGCGTCGTGTAGGGAAAGAGTGTAGATCTCGGTGG
>CAYNUX010000672.1:0-1991 GCA_964400115.1 uncultured Cytophagia bacterium | reverse complement strand
TACCGGGGTGGCACACCACCATTTTCCCGCCCTATTTTGTTGCCGGTGCTGTTTTTTCCGGATTTGCCATGGTCACAACACTGGCCATCATTGTTCGCAAAGTGTATAAAATCGAACATATCATCACCATTAAGCATTTGGAAACCATGGCCAAAGTCATGCTCGCTACTGGGCTGATGGTCGGCTATGCCTATTCGATGGAGATGTTTGTTGCGTGGTACAGCGGCAACATTTACGAGCGTTTTATCTTTTTACAGCGTGCCATGGGGCCTTATGCGTGGGCCTACTGGACCATGATTACATGCAATGTGCTGGTGCCGCAAATATTCTGGTTCAAGCGGTTGCGCACAAGCATACCCGTACTCTTTGTGGCTACCATTTTAATCAATGTTGGTATGTGGTTTGAGCGATTCGTTATTGTGGTCACATCATTGGCGCAAGACTTTTTGCCGTCGAGTTGGGCCTATTTCAAGCCAACATGGGTTGATATTCTGACATTTGTCGGCTCATTTGGTTTGTTTTTCTCCCTGTTTTTGTTATTTATCAGATTTTTACCCATCGTTGCCATGTCCGAAGTAAAAGGTGTGTTGCCTGAAGCGGATCCGCATCACCAGCACACCAATCACAAAGAGAGTTAAGCACAATATGGATGACAAAAAAGTAATACACGGCGTACTCGCTGAATTCAAGGATGCAGCAGATCTACTGCATGCGGCTAAAAAAGTCCGCGATGCCGGTTATGAGCATTTTGATTGTCATTCGCCGTTTCCCATTCACGGCATGGACGATGCAATGGGCTTGAAGCGATCGCCGCTTGGCTGGATCGTCGGCATTATGGCGTTCAGCGGACTCGGGCTGGCCTACTGGCTGCAAGGATGGACCAGCACCATTGATTATCCACTCATCATCGCCGGCAAGCCATTTTTTAGCTATCAGGCCTACGTACCCGTAGGATTTGGCATTGCCGTGCTTTTTGGTGCACTCGCCGCATTCATTGGTATGTTAGTGCTCAACAAAATGCCGCAGCCCTGGCACCCGGTCTTCTTTTCGGATCGTTTTGAAAAAATGTCGACAGACGGCTTTTTCCTCTCCATTGAACAACAGGATAATAAATTTAATGCGGATGAAACTCCGGCGTTCCTGGACTCCATTGGCGGCCTGAACGTTGAAATCCTCGTTGAAGAAACACAAGCGCGGAAATAAATTTATGAAGTACACTCATACAAAATGGCTCCTAATGCCACTTTTGGCCGTCATAATGATGACAAGCTGCTCCCGCGGTAAACCCAAGAAAAAACCGCCAGTGCATCTCATACCGGATATGGACTCGCAGCCACGTTACGATACGCAGGAATACAGCAAGTTTTTTGGGGATGGCTCCACCATGCGCATGCCAATTGATGGTACCGTTGCCATTGGGCATCTGAACGATGACCGGGCGCTGTATAATGGCAAAGATGAACGCGGAACTTTTGTCAGAACAAATCCAGTTCCGGTAAGCGTGGTTATGCTGAAAAATGGCCAAGTGCGTTACAATGTTTTCTGTGCGCCATGCCATGGACGCGTAGGGGATGGTAACGGCATCATCGTCAAGCGCGGTTATATCCCACCACCAACGCTTCATCAGGATCGTTTAAGAAAGATTGAAGATGGCTATATTTACGACGTGATTAAAAACGGTATTCGTAACATGCCGTCTTACGCACATCAAATCCCGGTGGATGATCGCTGGGCCATTACCGCCTATGTGCGTGCGTTGCAACGCGCTCAAAACGCCACGATGGATGATGTTCCGGAGGAACTACGAAGACAAATTACAAAGAAATAGTGATGACAAAAATCGAAATCCCGAAAAATCTGTTTCTCACCAAAATATCTCTCACTGTCGGCCTCGTGGGGTTGGCGCTGAGCGCTGTGGGGTACATCGTCAATCCTGAACAGTTCTTCCACTCGTGGTTGGTCGCCTTCGCCTATTGGGTCTCCATTGCCAT
>CAYNUX010000671.1:0-1993 GCA_964400115.1 uncultured Cytophagia bacterium | reverse complement strand
CTGTATGGCTCTTAAAATTTTAGCCTGCACATTCAGCGATATATTACCGATCTCGTCAAAGAAAAATGACCCCTGATCAGCGAGCTCGAGTGTGCCATGTTTGGTTTCGGAAGCGCCTGTAAAGCTGCCTTTGACGTGGCCAAACAGTTCGCTTTCAAAAAGTGTTTCCACGAGCGACCCGCAATCCATGGCAAAAAAGGGTTTATCTTTACGATGGCTAAAAGCATGAATAGCGCGAGCGATCATCTCTTTTCCTGTACCGCTTTCTCCTGTGATCAAAACAGTACTATTTGTAGGGGCAACCTTTTGAGAAATCTGAAAAATTTGCTGCATAGCTTTGCTTTTGCCAATAATATGCATGGCCTTGCCGTCAAAATCGAACTTAAAATCGTGATCATTGGGCTTGCCCACCTGACGTTTTTGAACCATACGTTTGACTGTTTCCAAAAGCTGGTCAGGATGGAAAGGTTTTTGCAGATAATCGAACGCACCCAGGCGCATAGCTTCCACAGCCATTTCGATTGTAGCATAGGCGGTAATCATAATCACCTCGGTTTGCGGACTGAGGCGTTGCAGCACACGCATAAACTCTATACCATTCATTACAGGCATCTGATAATCGGTTACTGCAATATCAAAGTTGTTCTCCCGTAACAGACGCATACCCTCTTCAGGATTCCGGCAGCTCAATACCTCATATCCTTGATCGCTAAGAAGATTCTCACATCCTTTTCGCAAGACATAATCGTCATCGATTAAAAGAATTTTAATCGCGTTCTCTACCATGCCGCTCCTGCCGCTCCACGTTTGGTTCATTTTGAATGGAATATTCATAAATGTCACTCAAAGAACCCTTGAATTGCTCATCAGAGTAAACGGGAAAATCGAGTCTCACACAGCTTCCCTGGCCAGCAGTGGATGTAATGGAAAGTTTACCTTTCAAGGATTCAACAATCGCTTTGCTGATCGTCAGACCAAGGCCGGCGCCTGTACAATTTTCCCATCCACAGAAAAATGGTTCAAAAACAAATTCCATGTCATCGGCCTCGATGCCCACCCCGTGATCAGTGATCTCTACATATACGGTTTCCTGTTCTCTGTCAAGCTGGGTGACAATGTGAATTTTCTGATCATTTTTAATGGCTTTGACGGCGTTATAGATAAGATTGGCCAGAATATGAACCAGTGACCAAAATCGCCCTTCTATATAGGGTAAGGGTTCTTTTAAACGTATATCGATGTGTGCCTCGGTGACAGAGCTTTGGCGTCTAGCCAGGATCAGACCATTATTAACGACTTCATTTAAGGAAATGTCTTGACGTTCATCTTCCATATATTTTGTCACATTGCTCAACCGATTGAGTAATTTTATCCATCGTTTATAGACCATTATTAACTCGGTGTTTGGGCTACTCTCTATCAAGTTATGAAATTCGGGTCGTTGCAGGAATTGAGATAAATCGACAGCCAGCATCGACGCATATTTACCCAGATTCATAAGCCGTTCTTCACGACGCAAATAAACATCCGTAGATTCCATCTGTTCCTGCAGGTGCTGATGTGCAGCCTGCAAGGTTTTGAGAGTGATTATGCGTTTGAGCAATCCTGATAATTTTTCAGGGGGAAAAGGTTTCAAGATATAATCAAAAGCACCCAAACGAATGCACTCGACTGCTTTTTCAACATGGGCCGGGTTGGTCATCAAAACAATGGCCATGTGGGAAAAATTATTGACAATATATTCTACAAACTCTAAAGCCTTGAAACCTGGAAGATTCAAATCTACCAACAAGACGTCGAGCTGATAGAGCTTGACGCTTTGAGTGGCTTCGGTTCCGTCATCGACTCTAATGACCTGGTAATTCTCACCTTCCAGCCATTTCTGCAATGACTTGGCCGCAATATCATTATCTTCTACCAATAATATAGTATGTTTTTTACGATTGTCCATGCCCTCTCCTGATAACCACTTGTAAAGTTAATAAAAAACAGA
>CAYNUX010000670.1:0-1995 GCA_964400115.1 uncultured Cytophagia bacterium | reverse complement strand
ATAAAAGCAAAATCTGGAATAAGATCAAGAGTAGTGGTCAGGTGACCGTATTATTGGTTACAGCGTTTCCAAAGCGGTCGATATAAATGATCAAACCATGCAGAGCCTTGCCCAAGGTTTTTACGGTTCCCAAATCGCCTTTAATAAAATGAGTACATTTTTCACCCAAACTATCCATGGGCACCCCCTTGGCCAGGTGAGCAGCAACCGGCGCAAAGACATCTCTACCATGGAAAGTATGACTGACCTCAAGAAAATATTCAGGTCGGTTCAGACAATAAACCACAGCATCGGGATGCTCATGAAAAATCCATTCCAACACACTGTTATCCGGTGCAATAAAAAAGTACTTTTCTGTTTGCACCAACAGTGCCTGGCGGCTACTGCCGACACCAGGATCGATGACAATTACATGGATGCTCTTTTCGGGGAAATAGTGATAACAGGTATGCAGTGCAAAGGCCCCTGCATGCACATCGCCCGGACTAATCTGATGTGTGAGATCCACAATTTCGACATTCGGAACAATGGAAAGAATAACTCCTTTCATCGTTCCCACAAAAGGATCTTGCTGACCAAAATCAGTCAATAACGTAATAACGGGATGCATAAATCCTCCCCTGTTCATAATCACCCCTAAACATCAGCGTGATCTATTTATCCGCGTCATGAGAAACGAGAAATAATTTCCTTCGGCACATAGGATTTGATTTGAGAATAGATATGCTCCAAATGTTCAGGATGCTGTTCAAAGTCCAAACGCTCGGCCTCTATGACCAAAACGTTAAACTCTTTTTCTGCACGCTTTATCCAGCGTTCATATGCTTCATTGAGTTGATGCAAATAATCTGTCGTGATACGTTTTTCATAATCGCGGCCCCTTTTTCGAATCCGTGTGACCAGTGTCCATGTGGGAGCTCTCAGATAGACGATTAGATCTGGCTTGCGAAGATATCGGGTCATAATATAAAACAGATCATGATAGTTATCAAAATCACGGTCACTCATGTATCCCTGGTCATGCAAAATCCGGGCAAAAATTTCCACGTCCTCATAAATCGAACGATCCTGTACACAGGGTTGACTGCTTTTAAAAATCTGCTGTTGATCATTGAAACGATGAGAGAGAAAAAAGACTTGTAAATTAAAACTCCATCGATGCATATTTTTGTAAAAATCATCGAGATAAGGATTATTGATTACTCGCTCGAAAAAGGCTTGCCATCCCATATGCTCAGCGAGTTTTCGTGTCAATGTAGTTTTTCCTACTCCGATATTACCAGAGATGGCAATATAAAAAGGCACCCGGCTTTGTAGACTGTCTTGTGATTTTTCTGGATTCATGAGCCATCTGGTTTTCTGATTAGGGCAAATTGACTATTCTGTTAGATCATCATAGAATGTACCGAATTGGATACCTGGTAATCCCATACCGTTTTCATCCGTCAGACGTAAGGCAAATATGGGTTCACCAAAACGATAGATATGTTTAACCATAATCCAGTTGGTGCCTGGTCGAACACGCACTGAAAAGAGATGCTCATCAAAGGAGCCATGATCATTCAAATTCTTTGTTGCAACGAATTGATCGTTGAACCATATCTGAAAAGGGTGTTCTGCTCCAATTCTGATCTGAGCATTGGCGGCTTTAACAGACTCGAAGGGTAAAAACATATAGATCGCTTTATTAAAGACTTTTCCTACCAGCTTTGGCAGCTCTATCATACCATCCACGCGGCCATCGCTGCAATTATGCCAACCGTCCTCGCCCAAAAACGTAAGCAGCTCAGAGCCGGATATTCGTTCAGGTGTAAAAGATTCAAAAGCCGGACCGGTAATATCATAGGTTTTACTGGTCATCCAATCTTCTTCAGCAGGCAACCCCATCTTGCTCAATTGGGTTCTCATCGCTTGCCAGTCACTGCGTAGTGCGTCCAATTGTGCAAGAGCAATGTTAAAGCCCAGCTGGAGTGAAGGATTTTCTGTCATTTTGAG
>CAYNUX010000669.1:0-1998 GCA_964400115.1 uncultured Cytophagia bacterium | reverse complement strand
CACGCTAGTGATTCATAATTAATTTAAGAAATTATACCTTTTCAGATGTGGTTATGAATTGACCGGGATAAAACGATTAATTTATTTTGGATTTTTTGGGAATATTACCTATATTTAACTGTTGTAATTGGTTAAACGGTAAACTAAAAAGGGCAATAAACAAATGAAACACAGAGAGCGACAACCTCAATCTCGTTCAAAGGCTATTTGGCATAGCCAAAAAACCCTTTATACCCTCTTGCCCCATCTTTTCCTATTTCTATCCCTATCCATATATTTGGTATTGATTCATCTCGTAAAATAGTCTCCTTGGTTATAAATTATTCAAATTAATTCATCAGGTTAGAAGATAACCCATGAAAAGAGGATATCATGAGATCTGACACCATCAAAAAAGGCATTGATCGAGCACCCCATCGAAGCTTATTAAAAGCGACAGGCATCACAGACCCGGATTTTAGCAAACCCTTTATAGGAGTATGCAATTCATACATTGATCTGATTCCCGGGCATGTTCATTTGCAGTCTTTTGGCAAGCGGGTTAAGGAAGCGATTAAACGGGCCGGAGGTGTGCCTTTTGAGTTCAATACGATCGGTGTGGATGACGGTCTTGCCATGGGGCATCTGGGGATGAATTATAGTTTACCTTCGAGAGAATTAATTGCCGACTGCGTGGAAACGGTTGCTGCAGCACATTGTCTGGATGGCATGGTGTGTATTCCAAATTGTGATAAAATTGTTCCCGGAATGTTGATCGCCGCCATGCGACTCGATATCCCTGTGATCTTTATTTCCGGAGGACCCATGAAGGCCGGCAGAAATGCAAAAGGAGAAAAAATCGATCTCATTTCTGTCTTTGAGGGTGTGGGAGCTTATCTAGCCGGAAACATGGATGATGAAGGATTGAAAGATCTGGAAGACCACGGATGTCCTACATGCGGCAGCTGCTCAGGTATGTTTACGGCAAACAGCATGAACTGTCTCTGTGAGGCGCTTGGAATGGCGCTCCCGGGCAATGGCACTATATTGGCCGTGGATCCACGTCGAACCAAGCTTATTGATCAGGTGGGAGAACGGATTATAGATTTAGTCAATAAAGATATCAAACCTTCGGATATACTTGATGCCGATTCGTTCAAAAATGCGTTTGCTTTGGATATGGCAATGGGAGGCTCTACCAATACCATTCTCCATTCACTGGCTATCGCAAATGAAGCGGATATTCACATTGATCTTGCGGAATTAAATGACATTGCTGAAAAAGTGCCGTATATTTGCAAAGTCTCCCCAGCATCCAAAGATGTGCATATTGAAGATGTAGACAGAGCCGGTGGCATTTCCGCTATTCTGGCTGAATTGGCAACCATGCCCGGCATACTGCATTTGGACCGACCTACGGTCACGGGCAAAACCATCGGTGAAAATATCGCAAAAGTGGAGGTTCAGGATCGGCAAATTATTCGTTCAGTCAATGATCCCTATTCAAAGACTGGAGGTCTGGCCATCCTATATGGTAATCTTGCTCCTTTGGGATCAGTGGTTAAAACCGCTGCTGTCGCGCCACAAATGCTAGAGCATAGCGGACCTGCGAGGATTTTTGACAGCGAAGAATCATGTCTCCAGGCAATCAATGACAAACAAATCAAAGCCGGAGACGTTGTGGTCATTCGATATGAAGGCCCCAAAGGCGGACCCGGAATGCCGGAGATGCTCTCACCGACATCCGCTATTATGGGCTTGGGGTTGGGCGAAAGTGTCGCTCTCATTACGGATGGCCGGTTTTCCGGCGGAACACGCGGAGCGTGTATCGGGCATATAAGTCCTGAAGCCGCGTCCAGAGGTCCGATCGCAGCCCTGCAAGAAGGCGATATCATCGACATTGACATCCCCAATAAAGCGCTTAATGTGAGACTCGAGGATAGCGAAATTTCGAAAAGATTAAAAGCTTTACCACCATTTGAACCTAAAATAAAACGGGGTTGGTTATCGCGGTATGTA
>CAYNUX010000668.1:0-2007 GCA_964400115.1 uncultured Cytophagia bacterium | reverse complement strand
CTGTTCAAAAGCTTGATAAGGCGATAAGCCAGCCTTTCTGGGTAATCCCACATATTTTTCAGCAATATGGCCGTTCTTATCGATCACAAAAGTCGTTGGAATACCTTTGATTGGACCAAAGCCCTCAAAGGTCTGCTGATTCAAAAGGGCGATAGGGTAATTGATATTATAAGAGTCTACAAATTTGGTTACCGCATCAACACCTTCTTGGGCGGCAGCAATACCCAAAATAACCAAACCATCATCTTTATAATTATCATAAAGCTTAATGAAATCTGGAATTTCAGCACGACAAGGCGGGCACCAGGTGTCCCAAATATTGACAATCAGCACTTTACCTTGATAATCACTCAGAGATACCTGCTCACCACCCAATTTTTCAACAGTAAAATTATAGGCTTGCGGGCGATCGCTGCTTTCCGAGCTCACGTTGGTGACCTCTGGTTTATTCTGAGAGGTGTCACTGGTTTCGTTACCGTTACCATTTCCACATCCAACCAGGGCAACCATTAGAAAGGAGATACCTGAAAATAGCCAGGAATGCTTATTGAACATTGTGTGTTTCCTCCAAATATATATTTTTTCCAGAGCTGTCAAATGTTTGATCTATCAGCTCGTCAACATGATGTACAAGTGCTAATCGAATGACATCGCTTTTACACATCTCTGCAAGCTCATCACAGATACGATCTTTGAGCAACTCGGCGATTTCCCGGGAGCGACATGCTTTGATCCGCTCCTGTAAATCACCGCAAAACCTGCGGATTATTTTCATCTCTTCATTCATCATCTGATTAGATGGACAAAGAGAGTAAAAGTTTCAAAAATCCGGAAATAATTATTTAATGAATTTGTCGTAACATATCCGTGTTTCTTACAAAAATTATTTCACTTGTCACAACAAAACCGGACAAATCGTTCATCCATGATTCAAGAAGAGCTTGACTCTGACGTAATAAATCCTTAAAATTTTCAATAGCTTATTCAACCATTATATGAGCGGGGAACCCTTATGAGAGCAAAAATTGCCTTACTTTTTCCGATTTTTTTCACTGTACTCATTGTGCATGCGCAACCTCCTCTTGTTCCTGCGAAGGAACGACCAGAGGTCATCAATCTGCTTAAAAACATCAGCGAGTGGGCGTTGAATTCAAAAGTGGCCAGCGGAGAATTGAAAATCGAGGCCAAACACCGAACGTCGATATTTATCAACAGCAACCTCGCCAGAATTCTTATCGCAGCCTATGAAATCACAGGCAACAGAGACTATTTGAATGAAGCACTCAAGTGGTTTGACCGACTGGTGGACTTGCAGCAACCTACCACGACGATGAACGGATTGCCCGCGGGCTGGTGGGGAGACTTTTCGCCTGCCGGCAATATCTATTTGGGAGATGCCGGGACTTCGGCGACTGCGCTCGCCGGTGCCGTGCGATTCGCTGACCCTGAACGGCAAAAACACTATCTGGAAGCACTTGAACTCTATGCCAACTTTGTGCGCTTTGGCACCAAAGACGATCCTCAAAACAAAAATCGCGGAGGATGCGATGGCTGGATCATTGAATCCGAACCCGATAAAGGGGCCATAGGATGTGGTTATTACCGCAATGAGCTATCCGAATATCCTTATACAATTTCCACAGCTGTAACCGGGGCAGCTTTTTTCTCGGCCTTGTACGAATTGACCGGCAATATCGATTATATTACCATTGCCAATAATGCCACACGTTGGCTCTTAAAAATACGACAACCCAATGGTGAATTTCCATACATTTTGCACAATTTCACTCTGGATGAATGGCCCCTCGACACCATGAGCTATGTGTCCGACGGTATCGTTGGTGTGCATATGAGAACCCCTGATGCATCTCTAAAACAGGATATCGAACGATCCGTGATTTTTTCTCTACAATGGTTATTCAATATGCAAAACAAAAACGGAACCTGGGGAAAATTGCGCAGCGAAGATCAACAACGCAGCCAGGGATTGATCAATCTCTTTGTCTG
>CAYNUX010000667.1:0-2014 GCA_964400115.1 uncultured Cytophagia bacterium | reverse complement strand
AGCTTTGAATGAATTGAACTTGAAATCACAACCCATTATCTCCTTGGCCAAAAGACTGGAAGAAATTTTTGTCCCCGGACGACCCGATTCTCTGATTATTCCCCGGTCTCCGGGCTTGAAACTATTACAACGAATTCGGGATGAATCACATCGATTTGCCATTACTTTTCACAGATCTCTGCGAGGAAAACGATCATTAAAGTCCGAACTCGATACAATCAACGGTATTGGGCCCAAACGAAAGACTATTCTTTTGAGCTCTTTTGGCTCGCTTGAAAACATCAAAAGAGCTTCATTAAATGAGCTTCAATCTGTGGGCAAACTGCCAGAGTCGATAACAAAAAATATCCATTCATTCTTTCATAACGAGGACGCATCATGAGAAAAATTGCGTTTTACGCCATGCTCTTGCTTATTGCTTGTGCCGGCTCCAGATCCGATAAAGCACAACAACAGCATAATGATATCAGGCAAGCCAGATTGAAGGTACAATTGCAGCCCAATGCCTCTGGTTGGATAGAATTGGGTAACGCATTCCTCAAGGCGCAGTCAATGGATTCTGCTTTATATGCTTTTAATCAGGCTTTAGCATTCGAGCAAGGTGCTCCTGGTGCAATCCTTGGAAGAGGAAGAGTGTATTGGCATCAGGAGAAGAAAGAAAACGCTCTGGCTGACTTTCGGTCAGTGCTCTTTTCCGGTCAGGCTGATTCGTTTCTGTCTGTTATCGCCGCAGAAGTGGGGTGCCCCTACCAAATCACCCAACTCGAGTTATCTGGTTCCAACAACGCATTTCCGGCTTGCTCTCCTGCAAATGACCGTATTACTTTTCAATCTGAAAGAAACGGCAACTGGGATATCTATATTTACTCTCCTCGGACAAAGGAAACGAAAAGGATTACCCGGAATCCGGCACGTGAAGGGGCGCCAGTATTCATAGAGAATGGCAATGCTCTTGTGTTTACCTCCACCCGGAATGATACTACCCATACGCGCATTGAAACTTTGGTGCGAGACCTTTATCAATATAATCTCGTTACCCGGGAACAGACCCGATTGACCAATCATCCTGCTGATGATTGGTCACCGAAAGTTTCTCCGGATGGACTGTGGATCGCTTTTTTGAGCACACGAAATGACACAGGAGGATCAGATGAGCGCTATTGTCGTCCGTTTATTTTGAATCGCGAAACCGGTGCCATGAGCATCGTCACCTGGGAACCCATGCAATATGTTTTGGGGGGATTTTTTCCAAATAGTGCTGGCTTTACCTTTTCGGGTAAACAAGATGATTATAAACTCGTGCAATACTCTTTGGATTCAAAGGATATGCCGAAGATTGATCTGGATGGATTCGTAATGGCTGCAGAGTGGTCTCCTGATGGTGAGCATTTGGTGTTTTATCGGTCCATAGAAGATCAGTTGGATTGCTTTGAATATGATACCCGAACGCAAAAGACACAACGTTTGACGTGTTGGGCATCCCTGGACGCAAATCCTGTTTATGCGAGTGATCAAAAATCTATTTATTTTCATTCAAATCGATCAGGTAAATTTCAAATTTATCGCATTGACTTGCAAAATCCTATCGATCGGGAAACGTTACTCGATACACTTGATCATTTATCAGATCGATTTGAATGATTTGGGCGTGGTGTTGGAGTATTGGTCACTTTGCGTAACTCTTCATTTATCGACCGCAGGGCTTGCTGTAACTTTTCCGGATTACGTTTGAGCGTCAGAAAATAATGGTCAAAAGTATTTCGGGACATGTTGTGTTGCGCGAGGATCTGGTATAAATATGCATCGCGGTTTTCAACTTTTGCAGTATCTGCCGTAACCCGTTTGAGATAATCTGTATATACATGGGTAAATGTCTGCCAATCTTCCACGGGTTTTTCTTTGCAAGAGATAAAAGAGAGTGCAAGCAATAAATAAAGTGTTCCTCTCATAGATGCTCCTTTGTTCAGTGGAAACTTAGCAAAGAGCTATCATTAATTCAAGCGCTTTTTGCCCT
>CAYNUX010000666.1:0-2016 GCA_964400115.1 uncultured Cytophagia bacterium | reverse complement strand
CATCAGACTTTGTTTATATTGAATTTAATGCATGTATATGGTAAAGATGGGTTAGTTAGTTTGTGTTGAAAAAATGCAAAGATCTATAGATCCATAGATCCATAGATCTTTGCATTTTTATTTTTTTGTTTGTGTTTTTTGTTCTTTGATATTTGTTAGGCTTTTGCGATTGTTACCAAGTTGTAAGCGATAATTGCAAGTCCGCACCATCGTCCGAAGGCGTTATGTCCACGGTTTAGGCATCTTCTTAAGCCATATCTTCTTTTTAATACGCTAATGGTGCCTTCAACACCGGCTCTGAAACGTTGACCGGCCTTAAACTCTCATCATATGATCAAAAGCATCCCGGAGTTCTTTATATGTCTGTATTAAGGCTTTTTGTTCTTCAGAAAAGAGGATAATGGTTTTTGCCTTCTTGTAAACATCAATGGCTTCACGCAACTTTTCATGATTTTGTGGTGAAAATTTCACGATACCTCCCCATGGCAGTCTGTGGAATTTGATGTCACATTACGAAAGGTTATTTAGGGTAGGATGATTGATGAGGCTTTTTTTCTTTTGGCGGCTATTTCATCTTTTGTATGATATCGCCCGGTAGACAGGCGTACAGCTTCTCTGAATCGATATGAAAATTTTTGGGCTTTTTCTCTATCGTTTTGGTTTTTGATCTCAGAGAATGAAAAATCTCTTTCAAATAAAACATCCTCATAGTTTTTCACATCGAGGGTCTCGAACAATATTTTTTCACTTTTTCGAGTCAACCTGAGGTGCTTGGGCATATCCCCTCCGATTTTTTTGGGATAGGTCAAATATAATATTTAAAATGTTAAATATATCAGAAAATGTCAAGCGTTAGTTGGCCTGATAATCAAGGAAATATTCATATTCGATAAAGATCTATCGCATTCCCCCCCAAAACCTCTTCCTTCACCTCCTCCGACACCCTTAACTCGTTGACCAGCTCCAGATGCGCCTCCCTCGAGCACATGGCTGCATCCGACCCAAAGATCAGACGGTGGGGGTGGTCGGTGGCGCAAGGACTTCGGGGTCGGCCAGGGCCGAGAGGTCGTAATAGATGCGAGGACAGGCCCGGGTCAGCTCATAGCACGTGTCGATCTCTGGCCACCAGAGATGGGCGATGACGATGTTCAGATCCGGCCAGGCGTCGGCTACGGCCAGGATGTGTTTGGGATCGTTATACCGGGCAGCGTGCGGATCGTTGGAGCTCTGGCCGGTGTGGATGACGATGGGGAGTTCGTGGGTCTGGCAAAGTTGATAGACCGGATCCAGGCGCGGGTCAGTGGGAAAGATGGGATCGTGTCCCGGAAAGATCTTGATGGCCACGATCGTGCGACGGATGATCAGATGTTCGAGCCAGGCGATCCAGTCCGTACTCTGGGTTTGAATGTCGATAGTGCCCATGAGAAAGAGGCTCGGGGTATCGGCCAGCAGGTCGACGCAGGTGGGCAGGTCGCCGATGGCAGAGCCGGGGATATTGTCCGGAATGACGATGGCCGCGTCGATGCTGTGCCGCTGCAGGTCCTGAAGCAGCAGGGATTTGGACTGCTCCAAGGTGCGGTTCTTGTTGACCGCGGCCAGGTGGACGTGGGCGTCGATGATCATGGGGTTGTCTTTTGTGTCTTGTGAGCATGAATGGTTTTATGAAATTAAAAAATTTTCCACACGCTTTACCTTTACCTATGGTCTGAAAGCATTTAATCCTGCACAAGATGATTTGGAAATTTATAAAAAGAACACGCTGGCATTTTTAAGGGAATGGGAACGATTTGATGTAAACAATGATTTACTCGGCAAATTGCATTATTGGCCAGAACCGCAAGCAATGAGGCCTCTGCGTCTTTTCGATCATAATTTTCTCGTCGACCCTTCCAAGCCAGAGCAACTCGAATTGAATGCCTTTCCCATGGTGGCTGATGTTATTTCGAATATTATTGTTAAGGGTAATGGCTGTTTTTAAACAGTCCGGCACAATGGCATTTGTCACGCCCCGGAAAT
>CAYNUX010000665.1:0-2023 GCA_964400115.1 uncultured Cytophagia bacterium | reverse complement strand
ACCGGATTCCAAAGCGAGTTCTCTTGCCCGGTCAAAACTCGTGAGTGCATCCGCAAACCGGCCACCGAAAAGATATGCCTTGCCCAATGCAAGGTAAATTTTCCCCATTTGATCGAGATCAAATGGCCGGGTCAGCCCATACTGTAAAATCTGCTCCGCATCGGGCGCTCTTTTTTGAAATAGCAACACACTTGCACAAGTCTCATAGACGGGAACATATTGCGAAAAATGAACAATCGCCGCCTGAAATAGAGCACGCGCAGAGTCGAGTTTGGATTGCCGGATAGCCAGTTTCCCCAATTGGTGTTGAGCCCGGCATGTCGCTTCAGAAAAATTCGATTCTTGCGCCAGTGTCAGGGCTTGCTGACACCAAAGACCCGAGAGAGAATCGTCTTTATTTTCCATGGCGATATTCGAGAGTTCCAAAAAAACCAGAGGAGACTTGGCTCTCATATCTTTATACAGATTATACGCACGTTCCTTCAGACCACAGTGATCAAAAATAAAAGCAGCACAAATACCAGTTTCTCTGTTTTCTGTTTTGAGAGCCAGTTTTTCTGCATAAAAAAGGGCTCTTGCCCGGTTTCCTGTCCAGTAATTTTTTAAGCTATGAGCGATATTCTGTCGATAATCGGGATATATGGAATCAGGCGACACCTGTTGAAGCAGGTTCATTCCTTTGCTTTGCCGGCCGTCCTGAAGCAGCAGATGACCGGTCAAGAGTGAAGCATAATGGACATTCTTTAAAGACGATGCAAAGTATTCAAGGGCTTGGTGATTCTGCAGATTAAACCAGGCAGCGATTCCCTGTTCGAGCAACCGATCGGCATCAAGATCAACGGCGACAGGGTGATTCAAAGTTTTTTGATAAGAGGAAACAGTAGGCTTTGAAAGGTAAATCACACCCGATAATATCATCAAAAAAAATGCAATAAAAAAGCCAGCTACAATCACAAGAGGCTTTTTCGAGACTGGCAACAAAAAGTCCTTGCTGACTCTGGTTTGGACGCTGCGGACATCAAAAGCCAGGGCATTGATATTCGCATATCGGTTTTCTCTATCTTTCGCAAGACATGTTTGCGTAATCCTCCCCCACTGTGGATCCAAACCCCTGTCAAGCTCCCTGACAGACCCGGGTTGGTTGTTGACGATAGCCTCCAGCAATTCCAGCATCGAAGAGCCTTGAAAGGGTCTCTGGCCCGTGAGCATCTCATAACAAAGCACACCCATAGCAAAGATATCGGTACGATGATCGATAGTTTCATTCTTAATCTGCTCGGGAGACATGTAGGCAGGAGTACCCCGCAGCCGGGTAACGGTCTGAATGAACAGGATGTCTGACTCTTGATTTATGATTCTGGCCCGTTCAGACGGTTGCCCCCCTCTGAACAACAGCGCGCCGGAATAGTTGCTGGCCAGTTTGGCCATGCCGAAATCCATGATTTTGACCTGATCCTGGTCTGTCAGAATGATATTCCCGGGTTTGATATCACGGTGAATGATTCCTCTCTTGTGCGTCGCTTGCAACGCATCACAGATTTTTATCAGCAATTCACACACCCGCTCCTGACTCTGCGGACCCCTGGCAATAATTTCATCCAAACGATGACCTTCAACAAATTCCATGACAATAAAACAACTGGAATCGACTTGTTGGATAGAATATATTTTGCAAATGGCGGGATGATCAACATTGGAGGTCGCGATGGCCTCTTGTTGAAATTGACGCAAGATCTCCTCATCATGAGTCAATTCCGGACGTAAAAACTTTATCGCGACTGTTCGGTGCAAATGCTGATCATAGGCTTTATAAACCACACCCATCCCCCCTCTGCCCAACCGCTTCTCCAGGCGATAATACAGAATAGTCTCTCCTCCAGAGAATTCTAACCGATCAGAATTCATCAAATCGCTCGCACCCAAAAATGAAGAAATATTTACAAGAGCAGGTGTGCAATAAATCAACCCCAGTCAGGTATTTTTGATCCCTCTAAACCGCCAGGTGCATAGGTTTATCCCTTTG
>CAYNUX010000664.1:0-2026 GCA_964400115.1 uncultured Cytophagia bacterium | reverse complement strand
AGATCGTTTCACGTGACTGGAGTTCAGACGTGTGCTCTTCCGATCTCTTTCATCATCAACAAACTGATAATTCCGGGTTTTAGTCGTGGTACCGGCACCGCGCACAAAACCAATGATTTCCCAGTTTTCATCACCCAGGTGACGATGAATTTCAAAGCCATAATTTTTTGATTCCGACTTTGTCGTCCATTCGAGTTCGACCCGGCCTTTGGTCATCACACCTTCAAAAGAGGCCAGTTCTACAGGAATAACAAACGTGCGTTCAGAGGCCGAAACAGCGAGCGGAGTTTGAAAATGACTGACCAAAGCCGGTACTTTTGCCGAGGTATGAGCAGGACCGAGATAATACATGGTCGTTTTTACACCAAACGTACCCACGATCGGATCGGGAGGGTCAGCAATAGAGGTCACCTGTATGCCACTTTCCCCAAAAGCACGCAAGTCGCCGGTATCATTAAAATTGATCGTATTATCATCACGATAAAAAAGTTCCTGGATCTTGCCAATGTCAGGCATATCGACAATTGTCGTCACTCCACCGGTACTGCTGCGAACCATAAACCAATTGATACCCGGCACATTTAATGTCTTGACCGGTGTGTCTCCAAGGCCATCGATGGTAATACCGGCTGGATTGTACTCGCTGAAAAACTTGGCCCCAATCATTTCGATATTAAAATCCATAGATTGGCGTAAAACTTCCATACCCAGATTGGTCTGCAAATTTCTGCCATCCGTATCGATCGTCGAATAAAAAGGGTAAAAAACTTCTTCAAAAATAACCTGATCAGGAATCAGAGTCCCCAGGAGTTTTATGGAAAAAACGACTTTTCTCAGAATGCGTACCGGTCCGGCTTTATAGGTGAGAACAGGATTGGTGAGCGCAGTTTCTTCGTTTTCAGTATAATTAATGCCTCCCAAAAGTGAACCGCTAAATCGTATTTTCCAGCGATCCATGATATCGACACCACTTCCCCCCACTGTGGGCCGGATAGCGAGATAATCAGGGATAGCTTTCAGATTATGACCAAAGATATAGCTAGAGCCTCTTACGGTATCATTTGCTGCAGGAGCAGTGGCAGGTGTATACTGCATATAGACAGGACGGCCGGGATCAGGAGTCAGGGTACTGGAACGGTATACATAGACGAAATTCTTCAAAGCAGGCGACACACTATTGTCCTGCGCTTTGATCTGATATCTCACATAGGTGTTGGATTCTGCATCTGCGATCCATTGAAAATCGGCAACACTGTCCCCCATATCTGATGATAAAAAACAAACTTCATCACTGGCATCTAAAACACCATTCTTGGGTCCATAAAAGGTAGTGCCATCTTTTTCATCTATTTGAAACGGGATTTGACTCCAGACACCCCCTTTATAGGCATACACGAAAATCTCGCTTGTCGACACCCCAATGAATTGTGGCAGAGAACTTCCCTGAACGATAACAGGATCATAGGGACGTGCACTGCTCATTGAAGTCAAGCCGAAAAGCAGGATTATCATGAGGAATGTTTTGACAGTTGTTGCGTAATCGTAAACGTTGTTCATAGAGATATCCCTCCTCATGGGAAGCCTAATAAGTGTTCGAACTGTTTTCATTCGAAACAAAACTGCTCTCCTACCTGGATAATTTTCCATTATCCTGTTGCATGATCTATGCCAAATAAAACGATGAGTTTATCTCTTGCGGGACAAATCACTCAAAGAACAATAAAGCATTAATTCATTATTTTTACACTGTTTATTTTTAATATACAATAATCAATAATTAGACACAATATTTTTTTACTGATTCAAATCAACTCATATGATTCATTATGAAACACTATCAGGAAAAATTGTTCTTAAATTGACCATAGATATCATTCCAGTCACTTGGTTTTTGAGGCGAGTATTCTTTTAAATCGAACGATCGACGTATCAATTCTCTTCCCTCCTGCAAAGAAGAGACCATTCCAATCCCCATGGCCTGAGTCATGACATTCCCCAGGGCAGTAGCCTCGACAGGCACCGCAAC
>CAYNUX010000663.1:0-2030 GCA_964400115.1 uncultured Cytophagia bacterium | reverse complement strand
AAATTGACGTTGCCAAAGAAGGGAACTTGCCAGAACTTTTGACCCTGGAAGATATTCGCGGGGATTTGCAGATGCACACCAAAGAGAGCGACGGGAAATCAACTTTGGAGGAAATGATAGAAGCTGCCCAAGAACTGGGATACGAATATATCGCAATCACAGATCATTCGAAAAAAGTAACGGTGGCAAACGGGTTGGATGCAGATAGATTGAGAAAGCAGATTGATAAAATCGAAGAAGCCAATGAGGAATTTGAGAATATTTTGATTTTGAAGAGTATCGAAGTGGATATTTTGGAAGATGGGACTTTGGATTTGCCAGATGATATTTTGGAAAAGTTGGATCTAACGATTTGCTCGGTTCATTCCAAATTCAACCTTTCGCAGGAAAAGCAGACAGAGCGGATCATAAGGGCTATGGATAATCCTAATTTTAACATCCTCGCCCATCCCACTGGACGACGGATTGGCAAGCGAAAACCCTATGACGTGAATTTGGAAAAGGTCATGAAGGCTGCGAAAGAGCGTGGCTGCTTTTTGGAGATCAATGCCCATCCCGAGCGATTGGATTTGAACGATGTATATGCCAAGATGGCGAAGGATATGGGATTGAAGCTCTCGATCTCCACAGACGCTCATCAAGAAAATGAGCTAAATTATATGCGTTTCGGTGTGTGGCAAGCTCGGCGAGGTTGGTTGGAAAAAGCAGATATTTTGAATACGAGAAGCTGGAAAGATTTGAAAAAATTAATCAAAAGGTGATGTAAAATGGCAGAAAAAAAGATGAATCTCGACATAAATTTAGATAAAATTGCATCCAAAGAAGAGGCTAAGAAAGCAGTGAAAAAGCTTCGGGAGGCGATTCGATATTACAATCACAGATATTATGTGCTCAACGATCCTGTGGTCTCCGACGCTGAATATGATCAGCTAATGGAACAGCTCAAAAAATTGGAAAGGGATTATCCCGATCTGCAAGACCCCAATTCACCCACCCAGCGAGTAGGTGCAGAGCCGCAAGATGAACTGGGCACCGTCAGGCATCCCAAACCCATGTTGAGCCTGAAGGCAGTTTACAACGAAGAAGATGCAGGAAATTTTGATGAAAATTGTCGGGAAAATTTGGATGTAGAGAGCGTAGAATATATCGCAGAACCGAAATATGATGGGCTTTCGATCGAGTTGATTTATGAAGATGGGAATTTGAACGTGGCAGCTACTCGTGGTGATGGAGAAACTGGCGAAGAGGTTTTGGAAAACGTGAAAACTATCAAGGAAGTGCCCTTGTCCTTAATGGAGCGCAATGGCTCTATTCCAGAAAAAGTTGTAATTCGGGGAGAAATTTATATGCGAAAAGAGGAGTTTAACGAATTTAATCGGAAACGAGAGGAAAAGGGAAAGAATCCGTTTGCAAATCCCAGAAATGCTGCTTCTGGCTCTTTGCGTCAATTAGACCCAAAGAAAACCGCTGCTCGACCGCTTCATATCTTCCTTTACGAAGTCCCTCTTTGCGAAGGTAAAGATTTTTCTACTCATTGGGAAGTTTTGCAGGCACTTTCCGATTGGGGGCTGCGTGTGAATTTCGAAAATACGGAAAAATGTAGTGGGATAGATGAGGCAATCGAATATCATAAAAAAATGTCTGAGCAGAGAGATGATCTACCTTACGAGATTGACGGCGTTGTGTTCAAGGTGAACAATTTGGAATATAGAGAAAAGTTGGGAGTTCGCCAACGAGATCCACGCTGGGCATTGGCATATAAATTCGAGCCGAGACGCGCCACGACCCAGCTGAAAGATATCGAAGTGCAAGTGGGCAGAACCGGTGCCCTTACGCCGGTTGCCCAATTGGAACCCGTTCATATTGGTGGCGTAGAGGTGCGACGCGCATCTTTACATAATCAGAGCGAGATTGACAAGAAAGATATTCGCATTGGCGATCGGGTTTTGGTGGAGCGGGCTGGCGATGTGATCCCCCCAATTTTGAAGCCAATCAAAGATCAGCGAGACGGCTCGGAAAAGAAGTTCCAT
>CAYNUX010000662.1:0-2031 GCA_964400115.1 uncultured Cytophagia bacterium | reverse complement strand
CCTCTTTTACATGCTCAATCTCAACCTCTGATCATGGGTCAATGGCTCACGGATTGGCTTTTGTGTGGTCCGTTTCCGCTGCAAGCCCCCCCTGGAAATGATCCGGAAATCACTCACTTGCCCGGCTTTGAGAATGATTTTTTAGTCCCTGTCGGAGGAGAGCAAAATCCGCAAATCAGAGAGGGAACTGCCCTCTGGTATCAAGATCTCGAGCGGACCTGGATCTCTTATACCAGCAGTGATTCGACCATTGATTTGGATCATGCAATTTCCGATGATGCGTTCGTCACAGCCTATGGATTCAGGGATATACATGCTCCCAGAGAGAGGGTCTGTTTTCTGTCCATTGGCTCTAATGACGGCTGTCGCGTTTGGGTAAATGGCACAAGCGTCTGGGACCGGCCCACGCCAGGCGGACTCTTTCCGGACGACAAGCTGGTCCCTGTTCGCCTGCGGCAAGGCCGGAACACTGTTCTTGTTAAAGTTGAAGAACGGGGCAACAAGTGGGGCTTTTGTGTGCGGTTTTTACCGCTGGATCATTCCTTTAGACCCGGTAACTTTTTCAGAGTGCTGAATACAGCCGACGGTCATGCCTATGTGAGTTTTGCGTATGAAAAGGAGGCATTTGAGCAACTGTTTGCATCCGCTGAACTTGCTGTTGCGTCTGAATCAGAATCCGGTCATGTTATTTTTCGCACCGCTGTTGACCAGCCACTCACGCAACTGGATATCCCCACCGATCAGTATAAAGGCTATTCTTTGACCTTGACGGCTACTTTGCATGACGGCCAATCCTATTCAGAAAAGATCCCGTTTCATGCCGGCCAGCGGCGTGAATATACTCTTTTCGAACGGGGTAAAACCGAGTATAAAATCGTCCTGGCAAAAGAGGCTTCCGAATCCGAATGCTGGGCTGCCAAAGAATTACAACAGGCATTGCATGAGATCGGGGGCGTCCTTATTGCAATAATCGATGAGACCCAGGTTCACAACGGACCAAAGATTTATATCGGGGTTCAGCGAGCCATGAACCGGGAAATCAATCTCCAGGAACCTGCCCACACAGACGAGTCTTTTATCTATACCAACAGGGGAAAAGATGTATGGATAATCGGCGGACGAGAGCGTGGAACCATGTATGGGGTCATGGCTTTTCTGGAAAATGAGCTGGGTGTGCGTTGGTACACACCCGAGGTCACTGTCTTTCCTCAGCGTGATGAGGTTCATTTTGCCCGATTATATCGCAAAGAGAGTCCCGGTATCCGGGTACGTAACGATTTCTATTACGAGGCATTCGATCCTATTTGGGCTGCACATAATCGCGTCAATGGAGCTATGAGCTATCGCGAACAACCCGGCGGTGTTGAGGGATACTGGTCTGTACATACGTTTTACCGGTTTATGCCGCCGGAAGAATTTTTCGATGAACATCCGGAATATTTTAGCCTGATCGATGGCCAGCGGATCCATGAACGGGCCCAGCTTTGTCTCACACATCCTGATGTGCTAAATATTATCACACAACGGTTGAAACAGACCATGCGCGACCATCACGAATATCTCATCTATTCGGTCTCGCAAAATGACTGGGGCAATCCCTGTCAGTGTGAACAGTGTCAGGCTGTTGTCCAACAGGAAGGCAGCGAAGCCGGACCTGTGATCAAATTCGTCAACCAGGTCGCGGAGCGCATTGAAAAGGATTTTCCCGATAAATATGTCGGGACTCTGGCCTATACCTATACCCGTCAGCCCTGTAAGACGCTCAGACCCCGAAACAACGTGGTCATACGCCTCTGCAGTATCGAGTGCTGTTTTGCGCATGATTTCAAAACTTGTCCGGAAAATCAGGCCTTTTTGCAGGATCTCCAGGGCTGGGCAGCGATTGCGCCTCATCTTTATATCTGGGATTATGTGGTCAATTTCAGCCACTATATCATGCCTTATCCCAATTTTAACGTGTTGAAATCCAATATCCAGACGTTTCAGGAAAACAAGACCATCGGCATCATGGAACAGGCAGCATACCAGAGT
>CAYNUX010000661.1:0-2034 GCA_964400115.1 uncultured Cytophagia bacterium | reverse complement strand
GGCAGCAAGGATACTATCGTTTTTGGTTTCAACAGTTCCTCCACAGGGCGTTTTTCCAGGAATAGTGTACATCTTAAACTTAAACATCTTTGCGCTCAAGTTCAAATAAAAACGAATCAATTTTTGACTGTTGCCCCAAGATGCAATTAACAAAAGTAGTGCAAATAAGAATTACGGATGAATGAAACCGCCCGATTCGCAGCGTTCATTTGCGAACCCGGCATTTTTGAAGGTCAAAGAATTCAGCAAATTATAGAAATTTCTGGGTACTGTATAAATTGTAAAGCTATTTCAGAATAAAAATGATAAGATGGTGAATATCATTCCGTCCATTCCTGCAGATAGGATTTCCCGGTCAATTCTTCGATATCCCGTATCATCTGTTCCATATCGACCCGGACAACGCGACCGGTTTTAACATTTTTCGAGTAGAAAATCCATTCACCAGTTTTGCGGTCATGCGGAGAAAGAAGCGTTGTATTGCCGCTGCCGTCGATGGCATAGAGCTCACCGGTATTGGAATAGAGACCGGAATAGTTGTTTGTATATTTCGGGGTCGACGAATCCTTGAGCATAAGCGCCGAGCCGACTGAAAACTTGTAATCGGTGGTGGGATCATGGATACCGATCAGGCCGCCGTCTTTAACCACCATGCGCTGAAAGATGATATTAAAAGGAGAGCCGGGTGTGGTTTCCTGGATCATAAAGAGATTATCCGAAGAGGCCGGATCGGTGTCGTGAACTTCGAGCAAATAGGTGGGTGCGCTGGTGCCGACACCGACAAACCCGCTGTTGTAATAAATATCACTTCCTGTCTGGTTCCATAATGATCCACCACCTGATGCGGTTAAAGATTTCCAGCTTGTACCGTCATAGCCTTCAAAATCCGTTCCCGTATATCGAATCGCACCCGCGTTGCTGTTGGTGGTATTTCCGACGAGAATTGCACCATCAACATGCAAAAATTCCCGTGGATTGATGGTGTTTATGCCGATATAACCCTCATCCTTGACGATCATTCGGGTTCTGAGAATCGGAAAGGGGCTACCTGGGGTGGCTTCGCGTACGGTAAGAAGATCATCGGTACTGGTTGCATCCATGTCGATAAAATCAGCAAAACTGATGGGAGAATCGGTTCCCACACCAAACCGTCCCTCATCCTTGAGGATGAGACGAGGCGTAACAACAGATGAAACACCATCTGATACCGTTTCCTGCACGCGTATCAGATCCATTGTACTGCTGACATCGGGTTCGAGAACATCAAAACGTACTTCACCGGGGGTCTGATTGATTCCCACACTTCCCTTATTGTTGATATAGAGGATATCGTCGTCGCTGTCATTTTTTACGATAAACTGGGAAAACGATACACCTGCAAACAGCAACAGCACAATCACAATTTTTAGACCATTTTTCATCTTTTAACTCCTTTCGATGATTATTATTGTAACCACTGTCAACTCGGCCCCGGTCGGTAGTCCCGCGAGCCAGAGGCCGATTTGACAATTTTATTTTAGGAAATTCATTTTTTTAGTGTCGACGAAATCGTTACATCTCAGAGTGTATAGATATATTCCTGCAGGAATTGGTGATCGCGATATCGATATCTACCCCCCAGATGGCGGTGTTACAAATCACGCCCAGGGCACCGGATTGGGCGGTGCAGGGAATAACGGTTTCCGAACCGCCAGGTCCGGTGATGGTATAAGAGGGTGGCATTAATTGAGCTTTTTCATCACGACCACCTTTAGTTCGTTTGAACGATAAATTATTATTGCTGTGACACAGGATAGTCCCTCTGCAGATGAATTCAGATGATCTCTCCGGTCTGTATATGCAAACTTCCGTTTCTCGTTTGTCCCCTTTGTGCTACACTTACCGCTTACCTCTCACAAAATTGGTGACAATGCGGCTTGAATTTTGCCAAAGATCGTTGCATTTGTGGTCGTTCAAACATTGTACCAAAATGAATCCGAATCAAAAAAACATTGATGGAAACGTTATCGCAAATCGAATCTGTACAGCGTGCCT
>CAYNUX010000660.1:0-2040 GCA_964400115.1 uncultured Cytophagia bacterium | reverse complement strand
GAGTGCACCGAAAAAAGAGGTATGGTGGATTGCAACAATTCTTGGGTTTTTAGGAATTCTTGGCAAGTTCGTAGTCATTACCTTTATCACGGCCAATTCCTGGTGGCTGGTAGCCGTAGCATTTATTCTTCTTTTCCTCGCCACATTTCTAAAAAATTTATAAATCGTACTGACAACATTCAATAGCTCCGGCAAGTATCCCGCTGGAGCTATACTCTTTTTTAGGCGCCGTTGAAAGGATATCCCGATTCAAGGTGCGATTTTTAGCCAAGATTATTCCGTCCCGACACTTTTACCAACGATGGGAAGAGATAACAAAATATGATACTCGGAGAGAGTATCTCTGGGAATGAACCAAAAAGGTTGAGGGCACTCGCTTCAGGGCTGCACAAATAATGCCAGACAGCAACCTGCCCTGAGCAATCATGAACGGTATATTTGTTTCTCTCCTATCAACCAAAGACACCTGCAATAAATTTCTATTCTACCTCAATGCTATCCACAATAAATGATAGCAACATTGCTTTCCATGAAAACCCTCGCTTGTTTTTTTATCGCGGCGACTTTGACCCTTTTGGAAAAAAATCATCTAACACTAAACCAAGGAAAACATATTTTTATTTAAAAGCTGTTGTATTTGTCTTAAATTATGTTTATTTAAATAAATGATAGAGTTTGAATGATTCACAGAAAACAGCAAGGCCATCCGGGCTGAAATACTAATTTTCTTATTCAAATGCATGTCTTGCCATACTTTTTGAATTCACGAATCCATGTAAAATATTTGATTGGTCACACGCCTTTTTAGTATGTAAAATAAAGAACCATGGAGTAAACTCATGTTACAAGAAAAAACAAAAGAATCCTGCTGGAAAATCTTTAATCCCCCAGAAGAATTGGTGCAGGTGTTTGCCAAAGCCCCCAAAGTGCATTGTGCTGGCGATCCGGCTGACCTGTTCGACCTGATTTCAACCCAATGCGAGCAGGACACCGTCACTGTCGCATATGATCTGCCCGATGGCCGGCACTTTGAAGAGGCTCATGTCTCCAGGGTGCGCAACGGCATTGTCGTCAATTATACCGAACCCTATATGCGCCGGCGGGATCCGGACTGCATGGTGATTGCAGACGACCTGCCGTCTGACAAGCCCCGGTTCCGGGAACGGTTTGGCCAGGTATTCGACGATTTACGGCAGCAAACCCTGGACTGGCTGTCAGAGCAGGAACTGGCCGTCTTTGCATTCAGAAGCGGATGGAGACTGCTCGGGGCAGACGCCCTCGCCATTGCGCCCGCCAATGCCGCTTTTTTCCCTCTCGGGCTGGGCTTGCTCCAGGGAATCTTGCCATTGGACGAAATCCAGGACGACTTTTCGCCCGAACTCTTGATTTACGTTGCGCCGCCTTTCCGGCATACTGTATTTGACGGCAAACAGGTGGTGGTGCATAACCGCCAGCCATCCGGATATGAGATTTTCTCCTACAATCTCTACCCCGGTCCCAGTGCAAAAAAAGGCGTTTACGGATCCCTGATTCATATCGGCGACGAAGAAAAGTGGATCTCGGCACACTGCTCCGCAGTCCGCGTCGTGACACCGTACGACAATGTCGTCACCATCATGCACGAAGGCGCCAGTGGCGGTGGCAAAAGCGAAATGCTTGAACAACCGCACCGTTTACCCGACGGCCAGCTCTTGCTGGGACGAAATAAGGTGTCCGGAGAAAAGCGTTTCATCGAGATCACCCGAACCTGTGATCTGGAACCGGTCTGTGACGACATTGCCCTGTGCCACCCCGACATTCAACGGGAAGATGGCAAGCTCCGGATTGTCGATGCCGAGGACGGGTGGTTCCTGCGCGTCAATCACATCCCTGATTATGGCACAGACCCGACTCTGGAAAAACTGACAGCTCAGCCGCCCCGGCCATTATTGTTTCTCAATATCGACGCAGCGCCTGGCAGTCGCGCCCTCATCTGGGAGCACATCGAGGACGAACCCGGCAAACCGTGCCCGAATCCCAGGGTCGTCATCCCGCGCTCCA
>CAYNUX010000659.1:0-2045 GCA_964400115.1 uncultured Cytophagia bacterium | reverse complement strand
TGGTGATTGTTGATGCTTCCCATATCCGCATGGATGGTTTTCGGGTTTTTCCTGCACATCAGTTCTGCTGACTTTATGATTTCACGTGGAATCGAAAGTTCGGCCGACAGCACATTCGCTGTACCTCCGGGAAGAATGGCCATGGGGATATTTGTGCCGGCCAATCCATTTGCGACTTCCATCAGTGTACCATCACCTCCATAGGCTCCCACGATATCGACTCCGTTTTCCACTGCTTGCTTGGCTTGCTTGTAAGCATCACCGGCATGCAGGGTAACCGAAACCTGCCAGTCGATATCATTTTTACGGAAAACAGAGTTGAGTTTTCCGAGAATAGGTTTTTCTTGTCCGGCTGCCGGATTGATAATGATATGGACACGTCTTGACAAAGCTTTTCTCTTTCTTTATAGATAATTCTCTAACTCTTTTCGAATAGTGAATATATGAATATAATAAATCTGGTATGACTGATTTTAAATAATACGAATAGTTTTTCATAAAAACGAGTAAAAAATTTTCTTGACAAAGACGTATAGTTGTTCTATATTAATAGTGTTACTAATTTGTAGTAGGAGAAGTCATGAACTTTGACAATGATTTACCAGAGCTCTCCCGTGCAGAGTATGATATTCTGCATGTTTTATGGAAATTCGGTCGAGCCACGGTCAGGGAGGTGCACGACCAGTTACAGGAATCTACGGGCTGGGCTTATACGACCACCAAGACCATGATGGATCGTATGGTAACAAAGTCGCTTTTAGAGCGTAATCAGTTTCATGGTATCTATCTTTATCAGCCTTTGGTAAGCAGACCTCAAGGTATTGCCAGATGGGTCAAATTTTTTGCCGACCGGGTTTTGGAAACAACCGTTCACGATGTTGTTTCTTTATTTGCCAAGGGAAATGCGATCACGCAGGAAGAGTTGGATGAATTGACTCGTCTATTGGAAAAGGATAACAAAGAGGATCATTCAAAATGAGTCCGTCGATGATGGGTACTGAATTTATATCCGGCATTGGCCTTCAATCGCTATATGTCCTGTTTGTTTTTTTGCTGTTGGCCATTCCATTATATCGGGCCAGACATTATCCCCAGTGGGAATTTGCATTATGGATTTTGGTCATGCTGCGGTTTGTCCTGCCGGTTCATTTTTCTTTGCCTTTTAGTCTCGCCCAGTGGATCCAATCCTTTGGATTATCTTTGCGAATTCCTTTTTTCTTTAGCGATCAATCGCTTGTATCAGACATTGCAGAACCGGTTCTATCAAATACATCGAATTCTCTGATGGGATGGCCGACAGCATTAAATACGGCAACCGTGGACATGATAGGAATATGGGGCAATCTTTGGGCTTGCGGGGGCATGATTATGATGATTATTTTTCTTGTCAAATACCGTTCCTATCGACGATTTTTACGACGGGGGAAAAAGGTGACCGAGAGATTCTGGTTGGCCCAAAGCGAGCAATTGCGTCAGACACTTGGAATCAAGCGGTGTATTACCATTGTGACCGCCCCGGCGTTAGAGTCGCCATTTACCATGGGAATATTGAAACCAATGATTTTCATCCCCGAGAATGTCCTCAGGTCGAATGATTTACGTCTTAAGAAAGCTGTATTGACGCACGAATTCATTCACATCAAGCGATATGATCAGCTTTTCAATCATTTCACTTTTCTGATTTTGGTCTTTTTTTTCTTTCACCCGGTTGCCTGGCTCATGAGTCGTCGTATGATTTTGTGTCGTGAATCCCTGTGTGACCAGCGTGTTTTGCGACTTTCACATTTGTCGCGTGCAGAGTATGGTGCGAGTCTGATTTCAGTGCTTGGCTTGCCATTAAAACGATCCCCGTTATCCGGAATGTCCGGTTTCGGGTTTGCTGCATCCCAAATTCATTACCGTCTTGTTCATTTAAAAGGAGGACCGCCTATGAAAAAACGAAAAGGAATTGCACTGATTGCCACAGCCTTGTTTCTCTTACCCATGGCTGTTCAGTCGAATTCATCTCGGCAGGATGCGCCCGTACAGCAGGTCATCGACGCTGC
>CAYNUX010000658.1:0-2048 GCA_964400115.1 uncultured Cytophagia bacterium | reverse complement strand
TCGAATAGTTTTTTTGATGGGAAGAACTCAGAATATTTGTGAATTTAAGGTTGGCAGTTTCTTTATCTTATCCCAACACAGCGCCAGACTTACTTTGTCGTAATACCTTGCGATACCCCTTCAACAAACGCTTCGCCATTGCTTCCTGACTAAAGGTAGAATGCGCCCGGCGATAGGCTGTTTCAGCCATCTGGTTTTTCATCTCGGGTTTTGACAGCAAGGTGTTGATTGCATTTTGTAACTGGATGTCATCGCCCGGCGGCACAATCAGGCCCGACTCCTCGTGTTTATTAATGAACGTAACGCCTGTGCCAACGTCACAGGAAACCACTGGAAGGCCTGATGCCATTGCCTCAATTTGGACAAGTCCATACGCTTCACTGGGCAGGTTACTCGGGAGGACAAATAATTCTGACGCGTGAAGACAAGCAATCATCTCATCGTCGGAAAGTTCGCCAAGAAAATGAATCCGATCAGACAATTCAAATTCATCTGTCAGGCGCTGAAGAGCCTCTTTTTCCGGTCCGTCCCCAACAATCAGGCAGTGCACAAAAGGCAGGCCGCGCATGGCTGAAACAAGGTATTGCAAGCCTTTGTAATAACGCAGCTTTCCAACGAAGCAGATCAGCGGAAAACCTTTGTACTTCTGGCGAAGTTTACGCGCCTCTAAGCCTCTCTCTGCAGTAAGCTCAAACTTTTCCAACGGCATTCCAAGAGGGACGGAAAAGCATTTTTTCTTGAGGGGACGGAGATATTCTGAGTGTTTTACAAGATGAGGTGATGTTGGAAAAATTGCATCGCATCGTTTCAAAAATGTTTTGAGCAAAGGTCCATAGAGGGCCATGGCCCACTTTTGCCGAACAACATCGCTGTGATAGGTGCAGACGACTTTACCCTTTGGCCTGCTGAGCAAGTAGGAAACGTCGCCTGTGGGATTTGGAATATGAAAATGCCAAATATCGGCTTTGAGTTTTTTCAGGTAGAGCGGAAAAGACGGCGAAAGAGGCGCGGAAAAAGCCCGCCCCCATTCCCCCACTTCAATAATCCGGATGTTTCCATCGCGTCGTTTGCGCGTTTGGCGGTCCCGTGAATTGACAAGCACCGTCACTTTCCAGGAGGGATCAAGCTCCTGCACTCCATGGGCCATCCAGTTGATAGATCGCTCAATTCCACCCACAATTGGTGGCCAATAATCCTTGTAAACGTGAACGACGTGGGGCACCTGAATTTTATCCTGGAATTATTTTACACGAGCAAGTTTGCCATCGCGGACGAGAACAATGTGGTCATCATCCCCGATGGGTAAACAGTGATTTCCGGTAAAGCCTCCAAAAGCAGGAAGAATTGCGGTGCGTGGGCTAAAGAAAAAACAGGGGCACTTTTCTGAAAAGCTGCCAAAGCCAAACCGCACAGAAGGATGAATGTGCCCAGCGATGGTTGGTTTTGCAGGTTCATCTGGTGGATGATGACACAAATGAATTTCCCCAAGTTCATACGGCTCGTTGTGAATTTCAAGATTCCAATTTTCCGGTGGATCACCGGAATGTTGATCGTGATTTCCACGAATCAGGACTTGATGAAGCTGGTCATGGTCTTTCATCCAATTTTCCAGCCGTTCAAGCACAGCGTCGCTAACCCCTTCTTTTGTATGAAAAAAATCACCGAGAAAAAACAAGGCTTCCGGTTGGGTGATGGTAACTGCTGTGGTTAATCGATCAAGGTCTTGTTTCAACGTCCCATCAGGAATTCCGAGTCCATGAGTGCGGAACGTTTCATCTTTTCCAAAATGAGTATCAGCCACTAAAAGGGCCTTTTGTTTTTTCCAATATAAGGCTTTTTCCGGCCAAAGGGTGAATCGTTCATTTGCCCAGGCGAGTGTCAGCATTAAGCGGCTCCCTTTCCGGCCGCTTTTTCAAGTTGCTGAACCATGCGATTAATCTTGTCTTCCCATTTTTCTGTGGTAACCTGATGGCGAATTCGCTCGGCCATAATAGGAAACGCGAAGGGGGTCATTTTGGGGGGATGTTGAAGTTGAAAAGTCATCGTTC
>CAYNUX010000657.1:0-2051 GCA_964400115.1 uncultured Cytophagia bacterium | reverse complement strand
TTTTACAACAGTCTCCTGAACGAAATCAAAGATCGAATCCGTCAGGCCCAGATAAGAGCGGCTGTCTCCGCCAATGCGGAAATGATACTGATGTACTGGGACATTGGAAGGATGATTCATCAACGGCAACAGATGGAAGGCTGGGGCGCCGGAATCATTCCCAGACTGGCCAGGGATATTCGCAATGAACTTCCCGAGGTAAAGGGGTTTTCTGAGCGGAATATCGGCTATATGGTTCGATTTTTCCGTGAGTACGGGGGGCCTCCAATTTTGCAGCAAGCCGTTGCAAAATTGCCGGGATCGTCCAACAAGGATGAAACATTGTTTCAGTTCGGGGAAAAGACCGCGCCAAAGGGTATTCACCTGAATCTGCAACAGCACGTTGCAAAAATTCCCTGGGGACACAATATCTTGTTGATGGAAAAGGTCAAAGACCTTTCCATCCGCCTGTGGTACATACGGCAGACCATCGAACAGGGCTGGGGCCGGGATACGTTGGCAGCGATGATCAGAAGAAAGGCTTATGATCGGCACGGGCAGGCGGTCAGTAATTTTTCAACCCGTCTTCCTGCGCCACAGTCGGAGCTGGCAAGTCGGATGCTCAAGGATCCGTACCTTTTCGACTTCCTGACCCTTGAAGAACCTTTTCATGAGAGGGAGTTAGAGACGGGGCTAATCCGGCATCTGGAACATTTTCTGCTGGAACTTGGGTCGGGTTTTGCCTTTGTTGGGCGTCAGTATCATCTAGAGGTGAGCGACAAGGATTTTTATCTCGATCTTCTATTCTACCACCTCAAACTGCGCTGTTTTATAGTCATTGAACTGAAGAAGGGTGACTTTAAACCGGAGTATGCCGGCAAAATGAACTTCTATTGCTCGGTGGTCGACGACCAACTCAGGAACGACACTGATCAGGCCACCATCGGCCTGATTCTTTGCCAGACCAAGGATCGAATTCTGGCTGAATACGCGTTGCGCGACATTCACAAACCCATAGGCATTTCTGACTACGAATTGACCCGCGCCCTGCCGGAAAATCTCAAGTCCAGTCTGCCTACAGTGGAAGAGATCGAGGCGGAATTGTCTCTGAACGTCAGCGGATGGGTGTCTTCAGAAAATGGGAATGATATAAAAAATGCCGAACCAGGCGCTCCAGCGGACGCGAAAAAGCCGCGCCGCTGAGCTTGGCCGTTATCCTAAAGAGGACAAGAATAAAATGAGGGGCTTGGTTCTATTTTCGGCCAAGTAAAGAAAAAACATGCAATAGCCAGAAAATAGTGAATTAGGGCGGGACAAAAGGCTCTTCATCTGGTAAAGGAAAATCAGCGTATAACAACCTACTGATTTTCGAACAAAAACCAAGGTGGAGAGATGGCTTTGAATCAAATTCCCGATAATCATATTTCAAGCCCAACAACTATATGGAAACGGAACGATATTGCGGAAAAAATACATGATTTCGAGACAGCAAAAGGGGAACAGACTCAACGCCAGTTTGCTAAAGAAAACAATGTTCCTCGCACAACATTACAGTACTGGCTTTCGAGAAAAAATTCTCTTGATGCATCGCCCGCTCTGGTTGATTTCTTCGAAAGCCCTGATGGAATCGCCTTTCTTCACCGGATGGTAACTGCTACGCATTTTGAATTCGGTGGAAACAGTGCGGCAAGCATCCACAACATCAGCAATTTTTTCAAACTTTGCGGAATTGACCAGTTTATAGCTGCATCCTACACAAATCAGAATCGGATTGCAAATAAAATGGATAAGGCTATCATTGAGTTTGGCAAAACCGAAAAACCGAAATTGGCTGAAAATATGCCTTTCAAGGAAATCGCGGTGTGCGAGGACGAAACGTATCATCCTGATATTTGTATAGTGGCTATCGAACCTGTATCAAATTTCATCATGATCGAAAAATATGTTGAGAAACGGGATGGTGAAACATGGAATCGAGTTATCAGTGAATCTCTGGACGGTTTGCCTGTAAAAGTGGTTCAAGTTGTCAGTGATGAAGCTCAGGGTATTAAGAATCATACAACGCAAGGACT
>CAYNUX010000656.1:0-2055 GCA_964400115.1 uncultured Cytophagia bacterium | reverse complement strand
GGTATACCTACTTTTGTTGAAGTAAAACGCGCATCAGATACCCGAATCCGTAGAGAGGTTGTGGGACAGATGCTCGATTATGCGGCTAATGCAATTGCATATTGGTCTGTCGAGACGATTCGACAAATATTCGAAAATGCTTGTGAACAAAAAGGGTTTGATTTTGAGTCAGAATTGGTAAAGACATTAGGGATCGATATCGATGTGGATTCCTTTTGGGAAAAAGTCGATAATCATTTGCAAATCGGTAAAATTCGTTTACTCTTTATCGCAGACAGAATTCCCAAAGAGCTACTCCGTATTGTCGAGTTTCTCAATGAACAAATGAATCCTGCGGAAGTGTTGGCTGTCGAACTGCCACAATATAAAGGGCATGGATTAAAGTCGATTTCACCTAGAATACTAGGTCAGACCATACAGGCGGAAAAAAAGAAGGGACGTACCACAACAACCAAACGATTAAAGTGGACAGATGATCTTATCGAGCTGGAATTGGATGCAATGCCTACCAAACGAGCTAGATGTATATGGACCTTTCGTGATTTTGTTAGAAATCATTCTGAAAAGTTTCCCATTATCGAATATGGTACGGGTTTTCGAAAAGCCAGTATCAATTATAAAAATCAAAAACGGTGGCGTCTTTTTACTCTCTATTTTGACGGTGTTTTGGGTGTTAAAGGTCCGAATCCTGAATTTACCGATTACGACAATGTCCGAAATCTTTTAAAAAAATACCCTGATTTAAAATGGAATGCAAAATTTAAATCGGATGGTAGTAATATACCCAGTTTTCACAAAAGGATGGAAGATATCTCTGAACAGGAAATTGAGCGGTTGAAATCTTTTTTGATTGAATTTGCCGATTTATAGATAAAATCATATGTCGTCCTAATGGGACGAAAAATCGGTTTTTGCTGCTTTTGCTATAGACATTTTGCCCCTAGCGAGGTGAGTCCAGAAATTAGAGATGTTACGCGGGGTTAAGTTTTAGTCGGAACAAATGAACACAATTTGATTTCTTTGTCCTGTTATCGCCAAAAGCATCCGTCCCGTTAGGGACGAAATGTTTATAGAAACAATAAAATGAATGATTTTACCGTCCCGTAGGGACGGTATGTTTATAACATATCATGCCAACGGAACCGTCATGAAATACACCAGCATTCGTATCGAAGGCAATATCATTTCTCCTGATTTGTTCGATCGTATCGAACAGGATGGATTGTCCGGACAATCGCCGGCTGATTTCGGCTTGAAATCCAGGGTCAAAGACGAAATCGCCCGCGCCTGGGCCGATGCCCGGGATCTGTGGCGTATCTTTCAACACCGCCTGGAGCGTCTCGATGCCACTGCTACGGCGACCTCTGAAACCCGGCGCTTTTGGATGATTCCCTTTCTGGCTTTGCTCGGGTATGAGACCGAGACCGCCCGTGCCCGTAACGTCAACGGCCAGTCCTATGCCATCAGCCACCACGCTGCCAATCGAGACGGTTTTCCCATTCATCTGATGGGGGTACGAGACCAGCTGGATCGCCGGCGCAATGAAGGCGGACCGCGGTTATCGCCGCATGCTCTGCTGCAGGAATTTCTCAACCTCGACGATCACCTCTATGGCCTGGTGAGCAACGGATTGCAATTGCGTCTGTTGCGCGACAGCAGCCGTCTGGTCAAACTGTCGTTTCTCGAATTCGATCTCGAACGCATCATGAACGAAGATTTGTTTGCTGATTTTGCCCTGCTGTTCCGGCTGTTGCACGTCTCGCGCATGCCTGTCGCCAGCGATGCCGGTGCCGAGAGCCTGATCGAACAGTACCACCAGGACTCGCTCGAGGCGGGGTCACGCATCCGCGATCAATTGCGCAACGCATTCAGAAATTCCATCCTCGATCTTGCCAACGGCTTTCTCAGACATCCGGCCAATCAGGAGCTGCGCCAGGATGTGGCTGACCACTCCTTCAAGGCACAGGACTTTTATTCCTGTCTGCTGCGGCTCATGTATCGTATGCTGTTTTTGATGGTGATCGAAGAACGGCACCTCGTATTTAAATCCGGTTC
>CAYNUX010000655.1:0-2057 GCA_964400115.1 uncultured Cytophagia bacterium | reverse complement strand
TGACAGCAGGTGGCATAACCATGCTCGGTGCTCTTGTAGGATGGGGGATAGCACTTTCCTGGCATGACCGGCTGAGATGGTTTTTTCTTTTTAGCGGCTTTATAAATTTATTTTGTCTTATTCTGACCTCTACCCGTGGTTCCTGGCTGGGTTTTGCTGCCGGACTTTTACTGATCATGTTTGTCGTGAATAAAAAATTATTATTAACCATACCAGCGCTCATTGCGATTATTTTATTACTCCAACCTGCCGAATTTAGCCATCGGGTTCAGCATATGTTTGATCCCAATTGGAGAACCAATGCAAAAAGAATTCATTGGTGGACCGTAGGTTGGGAAATATTTAAGGATCATCCTGTGGTTGGTATTGGAGATGTCAGCACTCAAAAAATGTATAAACAATACGCCCCACCAAATGAAAGCGAGGGCGTTGGACATTTCCACAGTAATTATGTACACATTGCTGTAATCATGGGGATTATCGGGCTGGCCGCTTTTCTAAACATGATGGTCACTCTGATGATTCGGCTCGTTCAACGGCTCAAAACAGGGCACATCACCTCGAGTCTGGAGTGGGCCACCGTTATTATGGCTTTATCTGCATGGGTCGCCTTTAATATGAATGGCTTTTTCGAATGGAACTATGGAGACCAGGAAGTCATTACAATATTTTGGTTTCTTATGGGAGCATGACTGGCATCTATAGCCGACTCAAACAAATCCAAAGAGAACTATGCCCATACTTGGAAAAAATAGCGATTCTTATCGCAGCGAGCTCGAAGCGTATCGCCGGGAACATGAAAAACTAAAAATGTTGTTGAGCGTTACACGTAATATATCACGTGAACTTGACTTGAACAAGCTCCTGAAAATCATTATGGACGAGGCCAAGGTTGTCTTGCACTGCGATCGTTGTACCGTCTTTGTTCTGGATCAGGAGAAAAAAGAGCTTTGGTCAAGGGTGGCTCACGGCGAAGAGGAAATCAGGTTCAAAGCCCATCTCGGTATTGCGGGCTATGTCGCTACCAGCGGTCAGGTCGTAAATATTCCTGATGCTTATGCTGACGACCGTTTTAATCCCAATATCGATAAAAAGACAGGATATCGTACTCGCACAATTCTCGCGGCACCGATGGTGAACAAGCTGGGAGAGATCATCGGTGTTTTCCAGGCTCTGAACAAGCTCGCAGGACCATTTATTCGTGATGACGAAGAAATTCTTGACGTCATTTCCACTATTTCAGCCACGCAAATCGAGAATGCCCAGCTCTACGCTGAGCAAAAAAAGACCTTTGATAGTTTTGTCGAGACTCTGGCAACGACCATCGATGCTCGTGATCCCCTCACTGCGGGCCACTCGCGTAGAATAGCTCTATATGCAGACGAAATCGCCAGAGTGGTCAAACTGAGTGATCAGGAGCGGGAAGTTCTGCGCACAGCTGCTTTGCTTCATGATTATGGCAAAATAGCGGTTCGTGAGGCCATTCTCACCAAAGAAGGACGGCTGACCCATAATGAATTCCGACATATTCAGGATCATCCCCTGTATACCCAGAGCATCCTGGAAAAAATAAATTTTTCAAGAAACCTCAAAAAGGTCCCGCTCATCGCAGCATCACATCATGAACGCCTGGATGGGTCAGGATACCCACACGGATTGGGTGGTTCGGATATTCCTGTGCTCGCAAAAATTCTCTCTGTGGTTGATGTATTCGACGCACTCACATCGCGCAGGCATTATCGTGACAGAATGGATTTTCTCCAGGTCATCTATGTGCTCAATCAGGGTTCGGGGTCGCAATTTGACGAGTTTTATCTCGCTGCATTTAAAAAAATCCCTGTGAGTCATCTGGTTAAAATAATGGAAGACGGGCACTATGAGTCGCTTAACTCTGATGACCTGAAACACCTGGAAGAACTGACGTTATCAGAATTAATCGATGCCTTAGAAACTGAACAACCCGGCAATGATCAAAATGAGTTGGTACAAATATTCGATTATTATTACTCGCGAACCTATCTGCACAGCCAAGATAAAAAAGCCAACAGTGAGGGCAT
>CAYNUX010000654.1:0-2058 GCA_964400115.1 uncultured Cytophagia bacterium | reverse complement strand
TAACCCATGCCAATATTCACATCCTGAATACCCGGATAGGAACGACCAGCACATCTGACGGATCTTTTTATGTAAAAATTCCCCCCGGACGCCATGAGGTATTCATCAGCCATATACAGTTCGAGCCGGTTACACAGACTATTGAGATCAATAATAATCAGACAACAGATCTCATGATACAGTTTGAGCGGGAACATGTCGTTCAATTCGACCAGATCGCGGTAACAGCGACCAAAAGCACCATGGCCATGGAAAAGATACCCCACCCTGTGGCACAAATATCCACACAGGAAATCCAGAGGCGATATGAATACAACGTTGGTTCAATGCTCGACCGGGTGCCGGGTGTTCGATTGATCCGGGACGGCAGCACCATTGGCGCGAACTATGGGATTGCAATCCGGTCGATGAATGGAGGAGGATTTTCCAATAAAACGCTGGTGCTCATCGATGGACGCCCCATCAATAATGGCTGGGATGGAGGTGTGGATTTTAATATGATTCCCTCAGAAATGGTAGAAAGAGTCGAGATTGTCAAAGGGGCAAGTTCCGCACTATATGGTTCCCAGGCCACAGCTGGCGTGATCAATGTCATCACCAAATCCGCAAAATCCGGCTTGCACGGCTGGCTTTCTGTGGCCAGAGAATTCGATGCAGCCGTGAATATAACCGACAGAAATGCCGATGGATTCGGACGCCCATCCATGTCAGCCTCTAACATTCAAATGAGCGCCTCGTATCGCAATAAACAGACCAGCCACATGCTCACCCTGGGATACCGCTCTGCATTAGAGTCGTTTCCTGTTCCGGAAGAGAATGATTGGGACAATTATGATATAAAGTATGCCCTGAGACATACCTTTAGCAGAAATCTGGCCGCATTTGTGCACATCGATTTGCATAATAATCAATGGGATAATCATGCAGATCGTATTCCCACCACTCAGGATTATGATTTCAGAGCCGCAGATCTCAAACTCGAATATCACACCAGCAAAGGAATTTTCAATGCCAGACTCTATAGCAACTTTTCACAACGTCAGGAACAGAGGCTGGAGACCGATTTGAGCACAGGATTTCAAAACACGCGAATGGGATGGATTGCAGATTATACCACATCCTTTTTCAATAACCGGGCCTCATTGAAATTCGGCATCGAAGGGGCGTGGGATAAAACAGATGTCGACTATCAATCCGTTGTTCAGGATATGATTTATCTGGGTATAGAAAATGTTGCAATAAAAGACAATCGCACCGGCCAGGTCACTCAAAGACCTGCAGATGTCTATCAAGGAAAGATAGGAGAAACGTTTCAGACGTATGACCTGACAAATGTTGCTTTCTTTGCTCAGTATGATCATCAACCCTTTGACCGCATGAATGTGGTTTTCGGAATCAGAGCCGATAAACAATCAGAGTTTGGAACCATTATCAACCCGAAACTCGGATTTGCCTTTACACTATTGGATTTTGGCACCATGACAACAACTCTGAAATCCAATTATGGACAGGGATACCGGGCCCCGACCATGGTTGACCTGTATTCAGAATCCCTGAGCAGCTATGGTGATCCTACCCTGGTACCGGAAAAAACTGAAAATTTCGATGTAGGATTGTTTCAGAGGTTCAATGAGCGGGGTTATTTGCAAATATCTTATTTCAGAATGAACGTTGAGAATTTGATCACAAGTGACAAGCTGGGGTCCACCGGTTGGGGACAGTTTGTCATTCTTTCCCCTTTTATCGGACCGCCGAAACCATTGGCCTTTCATAAACGAATAAACCGAGGCACCTATTCGCCTAAAGGCGTAGAAATAGGTTTAAAATTGCAGATCCACCGGCAATTAAGTGCCAGTGGATCCTATACATTTCTGGATCCTAAAGAATTGACTTTTCAGACCGCAAAACATCGTTACAATACTGATCTCTATTTTTGGCAGCCGCTTTATGATGATCTCTTGTTCAGCCTGACTATACGGTACAATTATACCGGAGACGGCTACTTTTTCGATTATAAAATACGCCCATTCGAGTCCTTTTCTCTGCTCGATTCAAGTT
>CAYNUX010000653.1:0-2068 GCA_964400115.1 uncultured Cytophagia bacterium | reverse complement strand
TCCCCCAGTCCTGGTCGCTTTGTGGAATCTGTTTTTTCCAACCGATGATCATTTCTTCTTCACTGTTTTTAATTTCATCAGTGCAGACATTTCCGCTTTTGAGCGTTGCTTGAATTTCTCGGGATTTTTCCTGCAAGAGGGACGGAGTGCCCAGGTAATTGAACAGGCGTTCGAGTTCTTGCATCGGCGACCGCACAAGGTCTTCGTAAAAAACGAGTTCTATTTCATCTTGATTCATATCCTGAAACATCAGGTGATGAACAGCGCTCCAGATGAGAAGATATTTTCTCCACTGATTGTTGGCGGTGGAGATAAATCCCTTATAGGGACGGAGACGTTCTTTTACTTTTGGGCGAAAAAAAAGAAGTTCAGGTTCCCGCAGCCAAGTCCAACCGTTTTTCTTGAGTTTAGAAAGCGCTGTCGCAAAGGGATGGCGCATGATGACAATGATCGGGAGAGTCGGCATCATGAGCCGAATACGTTTCATAAAAAGATGGCCAAAAATATCTTTGATGATTAGACCTTGATATTTTTTTTTGTCATTCTGACCTAGAGTTCTCGGGCTATAATATTGGCCGCCGAAGACAGCCTGACAATATTGATCAAAGTGTGCGGCTTGTTCCCTTGGGAGGATCACAGGATAGAGTGGATAGCCTTTGAAAGGCACATTATATTCGGGGTGGAAAGGCTCGAACATTTCCAGGTAGATGCGACCTGGGTTGAGCAATTCACAAAGAAGCGTTGTTCCGCTCCTTCCGTCCCCAACGACCCACATCTTTTGAGAGTCGGTTAGAACATAAGGTGTTTGGGCTGCTTCTGGAACTCTTGGGTCAACCACTGTATCAGGATTTGACGGTCAGATTTTCCCGTGCTCGCCTGTCCAATTCTTCTTTTTTCTTTTTCTTCAGCTCACGTTTTTCTTCTGTGGAAATTCCCATGTGCTCTTCGCCGCGGGCTTTTGCAATTTCAATTTGGTGCTTTCTCTCGAGCAATCGTTCGCGACGTTCCTCGGTTAAGGAATCATAGCAGTAGGGGCAGCTGATGCTGTGTTCGTATTTGGGAGATTCCATATCTTCTTCCGACAACGGCATCCGACAGTTGGGGCACAGGCCGTATTGCCCCTGATTCAGATCATGATCCACGGAAACGCGCCCGTCGAAAACAAAGCATTCGCCTTCCCAGAGGCTTTGTTCTTTCGGGATTTTCTCCAGATATTTGAGGATGCCGCCTTTGAGGTGATAGACTTCTTCAAACCCCTGTTTGAGCAAGTAAGAAGAGGCCTTTTCGCATCGGATTCCACCGGTGCAAAACATGGCGACTTTTTTGTGTCGTTGGGGGTTCAGGTTATCTTGCACGTAATCAGGGAACTGGCGGAAATGATTCAGGTCTGGATCAACGGCTCCTTTGAATGTTCCGAGCATCGTTTCGTAATCGTTGCGTGTATCGATCAGAACGACATCGGGATCTTGGATTAGCTGATTCCACTCTTCCGGCTCCACGTATTTTCCCACGCAAGCGGTTGGATCGATATCGTCTCGACCGATGGTCACGATTTCACGTTTGAGCTTCACCTTCATCCGCAAAAACGGCTGGTCATGGCTCCAGGATTCTTTCCATTCCAAATCGGCAAAGCGCTCGTCTTCGTGCAGTTTTGCGATCAACTCCCGCATGGCTGGCTCTGGCCCGGCCACGGTTCCGTTGATGCCCTCCAGGGCAAGGATCAGCGTGCCGCGAATTTCGCGCTCTTTGCAGAATTCCTGCAGAGGTTCCCGCATTTCTTCGTAATTTTCAAGTCGGGTGAATTGGTAGAGAGCGACGATAAGGATCTTCATGAGTCTTGCCTTAAGAATTCTGTCGAAAGGGTAATCATTATAGCCGAGCGGTCAAGCAAACAGGAGTTCCATCTTGCAACGCAGGATCAACCGTGGTGATTCTTCACCATCTTGAGAGGGAATCGCTGACACCGTTGCCACTGACAAAGTTTGCCGTCACATCACCGGTTAAAGTTGCCATGATTTTCGTGGCGATTTTGATTTTGGGTTTTATTTCGCTGAAGCGATTACCCACG
>CAYNUX010000652.1:0-2068 GCA_964400115.1 uncultured Cytophagia bacterium | reverse complement strand
GATCGTTTCACGTGACTGGAGTTCAGACGTGTGCTCTTCCGATCTGGTGCCAAAATCATTACCAAAGAAAAATGCGTCGATCAGTCCTCGACCCGTCGTGAAAAGCTGCTCATTGATATCATAATAGAATTGACAAACCTTTTGCATAGCCGTTTCCACCACCTCCGGATGAGTATAGAGTTTGATCAAAAACGTTTCCATTCCAAACAAATCCATCATGTGGTGAAAAAACGGTGACCAGAAACCGCTGGCTCTGTAATACGGACCCGCCTGTTTCAGCGCCTGGAGAATAGTGTCCAGGCGTATTTTGGAAGGATCAGGCCACGGATAATCTTCCAATTCCTCAATATGTTCACAATGTGCGAGAGGTCCGTTATTTGCATGGACAGTTGACTTGTAAATCCCCGGGAAATAGGGTGCATCACCTGGATCCGGACCGAAATAAGGGGGGAACCGTTCGGCCATTAACCAGCGAACATCATCGTAAAGTGCTTTTCTCCATTCTTCCTGATTCGGTTGTTTATAGAAAGTTAAATAGATGTTCAGGGTTTCGGGCAAGGGATCACCCAGCCACAAGCCCACTCTGTCAGTGGAATTTCCTGAAATTATATTGCGAACGAGCTCTCTGCTAGTCATGACGCTTGTCAGTTCAGTCGGTTCATTGTATACAGGATACCGATATGAAGAGTATCTTGTATTCTTTAATAATTATTTTAACTTAAAGGTTTATTCGGAATATATAAAGTGAAATTTTGAAATACTCTTTCACCTGACTTAAAATGCCCCATTAAGGAGAAAAGATGAATATCGTCAAGTATTTATTTATGGTTTTAATACTCGGCAATGCGTGCTCACAACATAGCACAGATGAGATACATGAAAAAATCCTAACCATAGATACCCATGTAGATACGCCGTTGCGATTAAATCGAAAGGGGTTTGACATTGGAAAATACAATGATCGAGCGCAGGGGGGAGGAAGATTGGATTTCCCCCGCATGCAAAAAGGTGGTTTGGATGCGGTATTTTTCGCTGTCTTTTTAGGACAGGGCCCTCGAACGGAAAAAGGCCATTCCGAAGCAAAAGAGAGTGCCCTGAAAATTTTTGCAGATATTGACACTGCATTAGCAATGAATGCGCACCAGGCCGAGCTCGCGCTTTCGAGCGAGGATGCTTACCGCATAGAGAAAACCGGAAAGAGAGCGGTTTATATTGGCATCGAGAATGGCTATCCTCTGGGCCGGGATTTATCGTTGTTAGAGACCTTTTATGACATGGGCGCCAGATATCTTACTCTTTGTCACACAAAAAACAATGAAATCTGTGATTCTTCAACGGATCCGGAAGGAAGCGAACACCAGGGATTGAGCGATTTTGGGCGGCAGGTAGTACAAGAGATGGGTCGTTTGGGTATGATCATCGATGTCTCTCATATCTCTGATAATGCTTTTTACGATGTTTTGGAAGAAACGAATGCTCCGGTTATCGCTTCACACTCTTGCAGTCGCGCGGTTTGTGATCATCCGCGTAATCTCGATGATAACATGCTCAGGGCTCTTGCAGCCAATGGGGGCGTGATTCAAATGTGTATTCTCAGCGACTATGTCAAAGCAATAGAATCAACCACCGCGAGGGATTCTGCCATAAAGGCTTTTAATAGTAAATACGATAATTTTACTCAACTCGATAACGAGATTAAACAAAAAGCTCATACCGAATGGGAACACCTGAATCAGAAATTTCCCAAAACGCTGGCTACTGTTTCAGATGTTGTTGATCATATCGACCATATTGTAAAGGTTGCAGGGATCGATCATGTCGGCATTGGGACGGATTTTGATGGAGGCGGTGGTATAATGGGCTGTAATGATGTGAGTGAAATGAAAAATATTACCAAAGAACTCTTACAGCGCGGATATAGTGAAGAAAAAGTGGAAAAAATTTGGGGAGGCAACTTTATGCGTGTTTTTCGGCGAGTGGAAAAAATTGCAAGACGGTAATCATTGTTGTTGTGCTTTAGCTTCTGACCTGATAATATCTGCAACAACACATCTAATCTCATCATAGC
>CAYNUX010000651.1:0-2072 GCA_964400115.1 uncultured Cytophagia bacterium | reverse complement strand
GAATAAAAAAAAAGGGAATCCGATTCAGAAAATCGAAAAGTGCTGAGCAAATAAACTATCGAATATCAAAAATAAAAAAAGACCAAAAAGATAAATGATGGAATATGAAAAAACTGCCCGGAAAGACTTTTGCGTGGGAGAGCGTTGAGCCTTGAGTACGAGCCATATGAAACGACTTGCCAGCAGGACAGTACCACCAAGATAGAGCCAATTGGAAGAAAAAAGAATCGGAGTAAAGCTTGTGATAACGAGAATGACCGAATAGATCACGATTTGGTTCAATGTGCTGGTTTCACCTTTTACGACAGGCAACATTGGCAAGCCGGTTTCTTTATAGTCATCACGAAATACCAGGGCGAGAGTCCAAAAGTGTGGTGGACTCCAGAAAAAGATAATCAGAAACAGGGCCCATGCGCTCCATTCCAGGGATCCGCTGGCAGCAACCCAGGCTCCGACAGGTGCCAGGGCTCCGGCGATTCCGCCAATTACGATATTCTGAGGAGTAGCGCGTTTGAGAAACAGGGTATAAAAAAAACTATAGAACACAATGGTAGCCAGAGAAAGCAGAGCGCTAAGCCAGTTGAAAACGAGAGCAAAAATGGCAATTCCAATGGCACCTATGGCGATGGCGAAAATAGTTGCTTCCAACGGATTCAAATCACCGCGCGGCAAAGGTCGGCGTTGGCGAGTCCGGCTCATGCGGCTGTCGATATCTTTTTCAAAAATATGATTCAGCGCATTGGCAGCCACGCCAGTGAGATAGAGCCCCAAGAGTACGAGAAAAATCAAAAGGGGTTGATTCAATAGAGACCCTTGCATGACCAAAGCCGTAAAGCCGCTGACAATAATGAGCAGCATGATTTTCGGTTTGGTCAGCTGCAGGTATGCATGTGTTCGTTGGAGCATGATAAGCCATTCAATTCGTTTAGTCAGTCAACACGCGCTGGGAACGGTTTTGTTCCTTAAAAATATTAGATTTTGACTAATAAACAAGAGAAAAAAGGGGGACCGGGTTTACACATTCAGGGTGGGTTAGACGGGTCGTGACAAAGAACTTTTGGTTTCGGGTGCCATCGCAGAGAGGCGGAGAAGCCATAGACCACATAAACATTGCACAATTGTTGTTAAAATTCAAGTTGTTCTGGTTCTCCGCGGTTCTTTGCGTCTGGAACACCCAACAAAACAAAAAAAATTCAAATGTTGCCGGATCAGGGGAATATACCTCTTGCATCCAGAGCCTGGGCCACGCGGTTTACCGCGATCATCATCGCGGCATTGCGGAGATCGACCTTTTCGCGTGTGGCCATATCCCAGACGGATTTAAAGCTGTTAACAATGACGCGTTTGAGATTACGGTTCACTTCATCTTCATCCCAGAAAAAGGATTGAATGCCCTGCACCCATTCAAAGTAAGAGACCACAACGCCGCCACTGTTGGCGAGGATGTCCGGAACCACATATTTTTCTTTGGATAACAATATTTTTTCAGCCACAGGAGTGACCGGGCCATTGGCACCTTCTACAATGAACTTGGCTCTAATTTTATCGGCATTTTGTTCGGTGATCTGTTTTTCCAGGGCAGCCGGAACGAGCAAATCAACATCCAGTTCGAGCAGTTCTTTATTTGACATTTTTGTCATTCCCGGTGCATCAAAGCCTTCAAGCAAGCCATTAAGAGAGGACTTGCAATATTCGATCATGTCTGTGATGGGCAAGCCATCCTCTTTATAATAGGCCCCGCTGAAATCACTTACAGCGACGATTTTGCACCCTTCTTTTTGTAACAGGTCTGCACTCACCGAACCGACATTTCCAAATCCCTGCACAGCCACCGTGGTATTCAAGGGTTCACGGTTTAGGCGTTTGAGCAATTCGAGGGCATTTAACATCACTCCACGACCTGTCGCTTCTCTTCTACCGAGTGAGCCACCGAGTTCTATGGATTTTCCGGTCACAATATCGAGCACCGTGCTACCCCGGAACATTGAAACGGTATCCATAATCCATCCCATGGTTTCGGCACTGGTATTCACATCCGGTGCCGGGATATCGCTGTGCGACCCGATGATAGG
>CAYNUX010000650.1:0-2072 GCA_964400115.1 uncultured Cytophagia bacterium | reverse complement strand
GTGCGATATCATGTATTTTAGCGCCCGTAAACTCGGTTGCGCCCGTGGCGGTGGATTTGTGACGGATAGAAAAGATGTATATCTGAAAATTCGCGATCTCATTCCCTTGCTGGAAGGATTTCTCACTTATGGAGGAATGTCTGTTCGTGAAATGGAGGCCATCACCGTCGGACTCGAAGAGACCATGGATGAAAATATGATCAACCAGGGTCCGCAGTTTATCGAGTATATGGTGGATGAACTCGGCAAACGCAACATTCCGGTGGTCACCCCTGCAGGTGGACTGGGCTGTCATGTGGACGCCATGGCGTTTCTGCCGCATGTGCCACAGACCGAATATCCGGCGGGTGCACTGGCATCGGCCATGTATCTGGTCTCCGGTGTCCGCGGCATGGAACGGGGCACGATCTCTGAACAGCGCCAGGAAAATGGTGAGGAAACACTGGCTCACCTGGAATTGTTGCGTCTGGCATTGCCGCGACGCGTGTTCACCATGTCCCATATAAAATATATGGTCGACAGACTTTTATGGTTATATGAAAACCGTGAGCAGGTAGGTGGTTTGGTTTTCGATGAGGAACCCAGGATTTTACGATTCTTTTTCGGCAAACTCGTGCCCAAAACCGATTGGCACAGTAAACTGGTGCAACAATTCAAAAAGGATATGGGCGACAGCCTGTAGAAAGAGTTCCGGAACTGCGGGCCTTTTACAGGCCCGCAAGATATTTTTTGCCGGTCTGGGTATTGGAATGGTCACATAAAATATCTGGTGAAACTGTGAAAACACACGTCAATTCGTCGATTGCGATTCCATTTATTCCTGAAATTCTCCTGATACTGTCAAGTATCCTTTTCGCACCCCATTCCCTGTATGCTAAATACTTTGTTTCAACATGGTCCCTGAACGCTGAAAATCGCCAGGAACAACCCCTGCATTCTGAAAAAGATAAAGGGGCATTGAAAACGTCCGCATTCTGGATTCAGGCTGGTCTGGGAAAAAGTACGTTAAGCATACGTGAACGATCATTGACTCCAATTTTTGCTGCTGAAGTGAGCATGCATTTGCGCAAAAACAGAACCGTTTATGCTGCCGGTGTCAATAGCGCCGGGACGGAATGCCATAATGTCGTATCGATTTGGGGAGCGTACGGCTATTCAACCCATAACAAGTGGGCTGATTTATCATTCATGGCCGGTCTCGGCTTTTCAGAACGGTCCTATAATACCGAAAGTGAGTCGGGCACGATTCGCCCGGATCCGGAACCCGCGATTATTCTTAAAGGTCAACATGTGGTTCATATGCCGCACGGTTTCGGTTTGGGACTCGGGTGTACGTTTCATCAAAGCCAGAACATTCGGTTTTTATCGATTATTGTCTACGCCGCACTCGGGAGTTGGGACTGGTAAGACGGCATTGAACGGCATATATCCAGAGAATAGGAATGAAAAGCAACGCTTTACCGTTCCTGATAATCCTGTTGATAATAATCATTTTTTATAACAAAGATATAACCCATTACACTCTTGTCCCAAATAGATTTTATATTCTGCAAGATAACCACAGAGGTCACAGATAATTCACATATCGAATCAGTCTAACTCGCCTATCTTCACCTTTCCTCCGGATAGCAAACCCAGGTTGAATTGTGTTGGTATTTTCATTACATGTCTGTATATTAAAAAAACATGTATACCATTTTTTAACAGTAAAGTATGATAACGAGAGATCAAATAAACTCTATTGTTTCAACGCTGACCTCGAAATTTCCTGTCCAAGATATATTCTTGTTTGGCTCTTACGCTCATGGTAAGGAGAATGTTACCAGCGATCTTGATTTATGTGTTACCACTCGATTAGTGAATAAAAGAAAAATTGATATGATACGTGCCATACGAAAGGAGATCAGTGATACAGTAGATATTCCTATGGACATACTCGTCTACGACACGGATGAATTTCAACAGCGAGCCGTTCATAAAAATACATTCGAATATAAAATCCTAAATCATGGAATTTTGCTGAATGGATAGTAGACAACTCGCAAAAGAGTGGTTTGATATTGCGGAAGCTG
>CAYNUX010000649.1:0-2074 GCA_964400115.1 uncultured Cytophagia bacterium | reverse complement strand
ACGAAAAGCTGCGGCAACTAGAAACCTTTAATCCGCGATCGCATTTGTTTTTGTAGGGCAGGCAGATCGGTAGGTGGTGTCTGTAAATTTGCAATGATGTAAGGCGATCATCTCCCTCTCCATCAACACTGATGCCACGTAAGCCTAGAGAACTTCGAGAAAACTATTGTTATCACATTACTGTGCGCTGCAATAACCGAAAGTTTCACCTCACGCACAACCATTGCCGTAGAGTTTTGCTGTACGCCATCCATAAGGCAAAACAAAAATATCACTTTAGGCTCTATGGTCTTTGCATCATGAGCAATCATGTTCATTACCTCATCGAACCTGCGGCGGTAGATGAACTGCCCAAAATCATGCATTGGCTAAATTGGTACACAGCCATGTGCTTCAACCAAATGTTAAAACGTACCGGGCATTTTTGGGAACAGCGGTATCACAGTTCTGGTTTTGATAAGACCGATCACCAACGCGCCCTCAACACATTGAGATATATCCATGCCAATCCACGTAATGCCAAAATGCAACGCGGATTTTTTTATGACTTTAGCAATTATGGTTGCTATGACCAGTTGACGAATGATGGCATTACAGAATGGCATCCATCTTTTTTGCAACTTGGGAAAACGCTGGAAGAGTGCGCGAAGACCTACCGAGGATTTTGTTATCGACACAAAACATCATCAAAACGTCAGTCATCGAGACATTGGGGTCGTCACCGACTTGGCAATCTGATTGGTTCTAGCACTACCACGCGACGGCGACGATCATCGCCAGGTCAGATTTCAATCCAACACCTTGAGCCGTGGTGCCAGGTATCCGAACCTCCTGGCATGAAAGCCATTGCAGATGCCTTTATCAAGGCAAACACACCAAATGCGGAACCACACATCCCATGATGCTTAGTACAATTGCGTCAAAAAACCTTGTCACTTTTCAGGTAGGGGCGCTAGAATATAACAATCAAGCGCAGCTCACTCCAGCTCATTGTGTTTTTCATGCGTAGCAGCCACCTGTTAGTAGTTGGTTGCGGGGAGCACTTGTTTTGGATACTTATTCCTCTTGGGGCAGAGTTATCCATGCGCTTTTTTCGCCATTTCGCCACACATCCGTCTCTGTTAATAAGTTGCTCCCCCTTTTACTGAGAGTGCAAATGTGTTCGGCACTGAAACCAGGAGTTCTCCAGCAATTTAGAGAATTCTGTCTTTTTTGACCAATCTGAACGTTCTGATTGATGCTGGGCGTTTAGATCGGCTGCAAGTTTTTGCTCCAGCGGAGTAGCCCTTGTGGCAGTGGTTTTGATGTCTGAATACGCTCTGTTACTCAACCATAAAGGGCTTTTACGACACATTGGTCAAGGCGCGTTCGATAAGCGCGCATCCCAGGCAGAATCCTAGGTTGTAATGTGAACTTCGGTCTAAGCAAACCGAACTCGCACAAAACACCTATGACTATCAAGGTTATTGTTGAACCGTCACTACTCACTTGTGTGGGACGTTTGCCTGAATCATCTCGGCAAGCCATCCAGGACTGTTGCGATCGTCTCGGACAATGTTTGTGCATTACTGATGTCAGCAATCATTTTTACGTTGAGAACGTAACCGAAACTCGTCTCGATATACGTCTCTCAAATACCATCTCGCTGGTATTTCGTCGGAAACCACGGCTGTTTTTCAAGTCGGAGACGTTAGTGTTTGAAGACATCATCCAAAAAGATGAGTCTCCATCTCGCTCCAAAAAGGATGCCAACATCAAGCAGCTTGGGAAATTAGTGCGCTTTTTCTCCTATATCAATCAAGCTGTTGCCCAGGCAGATCAATTCCTGAACTATCCACAGCTTTTAAATGGGTTGCTGTTTTTGCTGGTTACTCTTTTACTCTGGATTGGCGGCAACCGATCGCTGCCTGAGCGCCTTCCAATATTTGAAGCTAATCCGGCAACACTGCACTCGCCATCTCAAGAGTGATGATTCGTGGGTTCAGGATGCGACATTGGGCTGCTCATCCATGCGCCCACCCCCGCTACTTGCCAATACAAAACCGCTTAAAAATTTCATCCAACACAGATTCCA
>CAYNUX010000648.1:0-2076 GCA_964400115.1 uncultured Cytophagia bacterium | reverse complement strand
GTCATATTCTTAAGGTTCTTGGATTCTCGGATGACCCCGGGGTTGATGTGTTATCCATCATACATGGATTTGAAATCGGTACGGATTTTAGTGAGTCAGTCGAGAAGGAAGCAAAGAAAAAATCAGTTGATATCAATACAAAGGAACAAGAATATCGACTCGATTTTCGCCAGGAAACTGTTTTTACTATCGACCCTGAGGATGCCAAGGATTTTGACGATGCCATATCGCTTAAAATGAATGACAATGGAAATTGGGTTCTCGGAGTGCACATTGCAGATGTGAGTCATTATGTGGACGAGGGATCGCCGGTCGATTTGGAAGCTCGTAAACGTGGAACATCGGTTTACCTGGTCGATAGAGTCATCCCCATGTTACCTGAATATCTCTCCAATAACCTGTGTAGTCTTGTGCAAGGAAAAGATCGGTTTACCTTTAGCGTGATCGTCGAATTGACTCCGGAGGCCAAGGTTGTTTCCTATGATATTCAACCTTCTATTATTCGGTCTGATATGCGATTTAATTATGAGCAGGTTCAGAAAATTCTCGATGGAAAAGATCGACACGAATCAAGTGCTACCCTCAAAAATATGGATATGCTGGCAAAACAACTGGGCAAGCGACGAGCGAGTATCGATCTTGATACCCCTGAGGTTAAAATAAAACTCGACGACAAAGGGGTACCGATAAAGATTGAAGCACGAGAAAGACAAGATTCACATCGGCTGGTTGAGGAATTTATGCTGCTTGCAAATCGTGTGGTTGCCCGCCATGTTGGTAAGACATTGAGCCCGAGTGAGGAAAATCCAACTCCATTTGTATATCGAATACATGAAAAACCAGAACATCAATCCGTTGTCGAACTGGTGCAGCTTGCCCAGGCCTTTGGATTCGATGTCAATGTCCCGAAGAAAATTACCCCCACTTTTTACAAGGAACTGGCCAAACGATTTACAGAACATCCTGCCGCTACTGTTTTGCAGGATGCTCTGGTGCGTTCGATGACCAAAGCAAAGTACTCGACTATGAATGTCGGCCATTTTGGACTGAGTTTTGGCTATTATTCGCATTTTACATCTCCAATACGACGATATCCTGATCTATTAGGTCACAGACTGCTCAAGCGATATGCCCAAGATCCCCAAAACAGGCCCAATATCCAAGCTCTGGAAAAGATTTGCCAACTAAACAGTAGTTCTGAAGTAAAAGCTATGGAGGCAGAACGCGCTTCTGTAAAAATAAAACAAGTGGAATATCTGGAGCAACACATAGGTGATTGTTTTGAAGGATTTATCTCTCGCCTGGTAAATTTTGGTATTTTTGTTCGGTTGCCTCAGTTTTTTGTGGATGGACTTATACATATACGTGATCTCGATGATGATTATTATATCTTTGATGAAAAAAAATACGAATTCAGAGGGGAGCATAGAGGCAAAATTTACCGTCTCGGTGAAAAAGTGCGAGTTTGTATTACCCGCGTTTCAAGAGATGAACGCTTGATTGATTTTGCTTTTGCAGAATGAGCATGGAAAAATGGTCCACCACATTGATCGGTAAGAAACGATTGTCCCCGAACACCCTAGAGTACTCTTTTGTCAAACCCCCGGGCTTTGAGTACAAGGCAGGTCAACATGTTCTGCTAAAGTTACCGTTTTTGAAATACGAGGATAAACGCGGCCCTATGCGCCCTTTCACACTCTCCTCGAGTCCCGATGAAGATACCGTGCAAATTGCTACTCGAATGTCGACAAGTGGATACAAGAGAACTTTATACGAGTCGGATTCGAGAGACGATTTACTCCTGCTGGGCCCCCGGGGAAAGTTTGTTTTAAACGAGTCCTCCTCTCCTCGTATTCTGATCGCCGGTGGAATCGGTATTACACCATTCTTGAGCATGTTAAAAAGCGTAAAAAGAGACAACTTAAAATCAATCGGCCTCTATTATTCGAATAAATCCAAAACTAATGCCATTTACCACACTTTTTTTTTATCTCTCCAGCAAACTCGGCCAGAGTTTAAATACTTTCCGATTTATACACAGCAAGAGGATGATCAAAACAAGCGAATCGATGAACC
>CAYNUX010000647.1:0-2080 GCA_964400115.1 uncultured Cytophagia bacterium | reverse complement strand
CCAGAATTCTGGTGTCGAACGGATGAGGGTGCGGGAACAGCGCATAAGTAAATTCATGCTCACCTCTATCAGCGTCCGGGTCAGGATAGGTCGTTGAACGTAAAAGATTGAGATCCAGCACATTGCCCAAAACCTTGTGTCCGTATTTACAGTCATTGAGCAGAGCGACCCCACGAGTTTGCTCGGAAAGATCGACATAGCGATGAGCAACGACCTCGAATTTAGCTTTATCCCAGCTGGTATTTCGATGCGTCGGTCGTTTTACGATTCCATATTGTATCTCATAGTTTGCAGTTTCGCAAAGCACATCGACATCAAAAGAGACGCGCAACATCTTGTGCCGCTCTTGCCAATGCACCACGGTCTTGAACTCAAGGCATCGGCTATGACGACCGAGCGTTACATATTGCATGATTTCAGAATCATTGACAACATAAGTGAATCGGACGGTGAAACAAAGTGGACCTTGTTCAACCCATTCGGCACTATTCAGTTCAGCCTCTGAAATTTTCATGTTCTCATAAAAAATATCCACATCCCATGCATCCCACTTTACCGGGCGGTCATTGTAGAGGCTAAAAACATTCCCCCTTTGATCGGGTTTACAATAAGAAAAATTAAATTCCCGATCCCATATTTTAGTCAATTGTCCATAAGGATTAAACTCGTAACGAATCCATTCATTTTCCAGGATATAGGAGCGCTGCTGAAGTGCAGGCTTTTCGGCTTTAAACCGCTTTCCCCTGTATATTGAAACAAAAGAGAGAGCAGGGATATCAATTTGCGTATACACTTTTTCTTTGGTGACCTGAACAGGCAAAGGATTGCCATCTGCATCTAAAATTTCATATTCTCCCCAGGATTTTGGCAATGGCAGTGGTCGCCGATAGGGTACAGACAAGCTGTTAAACCAGGAAAGCGTATTAGAGTCTGGTTCGATCATAGAGCTCGATGCCTGTTGAATCAGAGCCTTGCCTTCACTATCCAAATCTTTATAATGCTGCCTGCTGATTTCATAAACACGCTTTATACTGGAACCCGGGATGATATCATGAAACTGGTTCAACAATAACTTTTTCCACATTCGCTCTATGATTTCCCCGGGATACTCTTTTGCAGGCAGCATACTGAAAATGAGCTCAATTTGCCGCATCATGAATTCCATACGCCGGTTCATTTTTTTGTTATGGGCCTGAGTTGTCAGTGTACCCCGGTGCAATTCCAGATAAAGTTCTCCTACCCAGAGGGGGAGTTCAGATTCTCTCTTCGAGAGCCGATCCAGCATTTCCTGAGCATGGCCAAACTCTACGCGGGGACTGCCTGCCATGTCTCGCTGACGCAAACCCGTTTCGATGATATCTTCCGTAGGCCCTCCTCCCCCATCGCCGATACCATACAATGTTAAGAATTCGTCAAGGAACGCTTTTTCTGCAAAATTGTTCTGGGCGTAAACAAGGGTCTCTGGTTTTAACTCTGAATTATAATTATCCTCCGGCGGAAAATGGGTCACAACCTCTGTACCATCTATCCCGCGCCATCGAAAAGTGTGATGAGGAAATCGATTGAATTGATTCCAGGAAATTTTCTGGGTTACAAGTACGGACAACCCGCTTTTTTTCATAATCTGAGGCAAAGCGGCACTATAACCGAATACATCTGGCAACCATAGATTACGAACCGTGACACCAAACTCTTTTTTGAAAAATCGTTTTCCATAAAGAATCTGTCGAACCAAAGATTCTCCGTCAACAAGATTGCAGTCCGCCTCCACCCACATCCCCCCTTGTACTTCCCATTTACCCTGGGTGACCCTTTTTACAATGCGCTTGTAGATTTCCGGATAATAATCTTTGACAAATTGATAGTGCTGAGGCTGAGATGCACCAAATACATAATCGGGATATCTTTTGATCAGACTCAATTGATTCGCAAAGGTACGCGCACACTTGCGAATTGTTTCATCCAAAGGCCAGAGCCATTGTGTATCGATATGAGCATGACCCACCGCGCGCGTCAAGAGTTCATGAGCTGCACTACTCTTTTGCTGTAGATAGGGAAGATAGAGCTCTCTTATTTTTTC